>JACDGR010000087.1 GCA_013821525.1 Actinomycetota bacterium | reverse complement strand
CTGCTGGGTCTCGCGCAGCGCTTCCCCCGCGGCAAGCAGCGCGGCGACCTGCGCCGGCTCGTCGCGGGCCAGACGGTTCACCGTCCAACCGACCACGCTCGGCTTCCTGAGCGCCCCGATCGCTGCGGCCGCCTCTTGCTGGTGCGCCTGCTTGAGCCGAGCCACGAGATCGTTCCGCGCTTTCGTGAACTCCTCGAGCGGCAGCGCGTAGAGCTCGTCGAGCTCGTGCTCGAGATCCGGGACCGCTCCCAGGGGGCGCGTCATTCTCGGATCGTCCCACAAACGACGAGGGGGGCTTGCGCCCCCCTCGGTCGTCAGTGCTCTTCGTGGGGTCCCGGCTAGGCCGACTTCACGAGGGAGTTGGGCGGGACGATGACCTTGAGGGTCGTCGACTTCCCGCTTGCAACCTTGTAGATCGTGACCGGGTTCGCGGTCACGTCTCCGTTCGAGTTGAACGACAACGTGCCGAGGATGCTGTTCGTCAGCTTGATCTTGAAGAGCTGCTTCGCAACATCCGAGCGCGAGCCGTTCGACTGGGCGAGGGCAGCGACGAGCGCCTCAGCAGCCTGGGCCGCGTACACCGAGTACGGATCCGGTGGACGCTTGTCGGCCTTGGTGAACTTCGAGACGAACGTCTTGCCGGCACCCTTGAGTGCGCTGTTCGGGAGACCGGCAACCGAGACAAGCATGCCCTCGGCCGCTGCTCCTGCCTCCTGGACGGTCGCGGACACCGGCGTGAAGCCGTCAGGCGCGATGATCTTGACGCTCTTCGCACCGTTCCGGACGTCCTTGATCAGCTTGCCGCCGTTCTCGCAGATCAGCCCGCCGAGGAAGACGCCCTGCGCTCCCGAGGCCTGGATCTTCACTGCGAGTGCCTCGTAGGACGATGCCTTGCCGTCCCACGCGGTGAAGCCGACGACCTTGATGCCGAGCTTCGTAGCGGCGTTCTTGAAGTTCGTCGCGACGCCGAGGCCGTAGGCCTCCTTGTCGTTCAGAACGAACACCTTCTTGACCCCGAGCGACTTCGCGAGGAGCGCATCGGCTGCGCCCTGGTAGTCGTCAGCGGCCACGACGCGGGCGTAGTTCCGCTTCCCGGTCGGGTAGTACTTGCCGGGCTCGCCGGCGGCGGTGCCAGGCCCACCATGGGTCAGACCCACGTAGGTGTTGGCCGGGCTGACCATCGCGACCGGGCCGTTCGGAGCACGGTTCAGCACCGGAATCTCGATCTCCGCTGCACCCGAGTTGAACGTGCCGATCACGCCGACGACGTCGGAGTTCTGAGCATAGGCCTGAGCATTTGCCGCAGCCTTGCCCGAGTCCCACTTGCCCGCCTGAGCGGTCGAGTCATCGCAGCTCTGGTAGGCGATCGAGTACTTGCCTGCCTTCCAGCCGTGCGATGCGAACACGAACTTGATCGCGCGGGTCATCTGACTCGTCTGTGTCCGGCCTGAGCCCTGGAGCGGCAGGTCGGACGCGATCAGATACTTACCGCCCGAGTTTTGGATCGCCGAGCATGACGATGCCGGCAGCGGCTTTGCGCTGCTGGTGGCAATCGCTCCGCTCACGGTCGCGGTCAATGCAATGACCGCGATCACCGCAGACACTCCTGCGCCTGCGTAGATGCGCTTCTTCACTCGTCCTCCTGGTCTGGGGGGTCAGGGGAGTTCGGAAAGAGCATAAAGCGAAGCAGGCGCGAGCGCCAAGCGGCAATTGGCCGACTCGGCCGTTACGCTCGAATCAGAGGTATCCGTGACGGCCGACTCGCTCCTCAGCACCCGCCCAGAGCCCGCTCGCCGGGGCGTCGCCACCGCCTCCCTCGCCACGCTCGTCGTGGGCGCTCTTACGATCGCCATCTACCTCCTCTTGCCCGACAACGCGCAGTCGATCAGCTACGTCCTGATCGGCCTGTCCACCGTCTCACTCACCTACCTCGGAGCGATGCGAAACCTGCCGCGAGGCGAGCGCCTACCGTGGCAGCTCTTTGCGCTCGGACTGCTCGGCCAGGTCGCGGGGGATGCGATCTTCGCGTTCTACGAGGTAGACCTGAACCGCGAGCCGCCGTCGCCGTCGGTCGCTGACGTCTTCTACCTCGCCGGCTACCCGCTGCTCGCGGCCGGGATCTTCCTCGTCCTGCGTCGCCTCGGGGCACAGAGCGGACGCGCGGCCGTCCTGGACAGCATCGTCGTCTTCGGCGGTGTCGCGCTCGTCCAATGGGTCTTCTTCATCGACCAGTACAACCACATCCACTTCTCGACGGAAGCCGCCCGTGTCGTTGCGATGGCCTACCCGGCGGTGGACGCTCTGCTGCTCGTCGGATTCGCGCAACTTCTCGTGGGGCCGGGAGGGCGCACGCCGGCCTACCGTCTTCTGCTCCTGAGCGTCGCCCTGTGGATCGTTGCCGATGAGGTCTACGGGCTCGACACCGACGGCTACTCGGGTGGCAGCTGGATCGACATGCTCTGGCTCGGCTCCTACGTCGTGTGGGCTGCGGCTGCGCTCGACCCGTCGATGCGCAACATTGCCCAGGCCGACCGGCGCCAGCTGCCCCGCCTGACGAAGACACGACTCAGCGCTCCTCGCGGCCGCGCTGCTCACTGCGCCCGCGACCCTGATCCTCGAGCGCACGGCTCACCATGCTGTGCACGCCTATGCGATCGGGATCGTCGGTGCGATCGTCGCGGCCCTGGTCCTGATGCGGCTCGCCGGGCTCGTCCGCGTCGTCGAGCGGTCTCGCCGCGACGAGCGGCTGGCCCGTCAGGAGGCCGAGCAGGCTCAGCATCTCCTCGCAGACCAGAACGAACAGCTCGTCGAGCTTGACCGCTTGAAGGACGAATTCGTCTCGAGCGTCTCGCACGAGTTGCGCACTCCGCTCACCTCGATCTCCGGCTACGTCGAGCTGATGCTCGAGGACGAGACGCACGAGGAGACGCGCGCACACCTTGCAATCGTCGAGCGAAACGCGCAGCGACTGCTCGGGCTCGTCACAGACCTGCTCTTCACCGCACAGTTGCAGGAGGGACGCCTCGAGCTCGAGCGAGCCGAGGTCGACCTGGCGCAGCTCGCGACGCAGGCCCTCCAGTCGGCGAGGCCGCGGGCCGAGGTCGCAGGCGTGAACCTCGAGCTCGACGTGTCGGATGTGCCGCAGATCGCGGGAGAGCCCGTGCGACTCGCGCAGCTCCTCGACAACCTGATCTCGAACGCGATCAAGTTCACGCCGGCCGACGGGCACGTGCGCGTCGGCCTGCACGCGCGTGGCGGGGTGGTCTGCCTGGAGGTATCCGACACCGGGATCGGGATCTCCGATGCAGAACGCGAGCGGCTGTTCGAGCGGTTCTTCCGCTCGCAGGGAGCGCTCGAGCGGCAAATCCAGGGCACCGGGCTCGGGCTCTACATCTCGAAGGCGATCGTCGAGGCCCACAACGGATGGATCGCAGTCGAGAGCACGGAAGGGAAGGGAACGACCTTCATCGTCGAGCTGCCGGTGTCCACATGAGTGACGCACCGCTCGTGCTCTGCGCTGACGACGACGGGGACATCCTCGCACTCGTCGCGCTCCGCCTCGAACGAGCAGGCTACGAGGTCGTGACCGCCGGGGACGGTGACGCTGCCCTCGCGCTCGCCCGAGCGCGCGTCCCGTCGGTTGCAGTGCTCGACGTGATGATGCCGCGGCGCACGGGGCTCGAAGTGCTCGCGGAGTTACGCACAGACCCGGTCTTCGTGAGCCTCAAGGTGATCCTGCTCTCCGCGCGCGTGCAGGAGGCCGACATGGAGCGAGGGATCGACGCTGGTGCCGACGCGTATTTTCCGAAACCGTTCAAAGCGAGCGAGCTCGTCGACGCCGTGCAAGCACTACTCAATCCTTAATTGCGGGTGTACCGGTAGCCGAAGCCGCGAACCGTGTCGATCGGCGCTGCATCCGGCTCGTCCGGCACGAGCTTCTTGCGCAGGTAGCCGACGTACAGCTTCACCTGATCACCCGACACGCCGTAGGGGTCGCCCCAGACGAGCTCGAGGAGCTGATCGCGTGACAGCACCTGGTTCGGGTTCTGCACGAACGCCGAGAGCAGCTTGAACTCGAGCGGCGTCAGCGCGACCAGTCGATCGTGGACGGTGACCCGGCGCTGCGCATAGTCGATCTTGACGAACGCGTCCGCGTAGGCCTCGACCACCTCTGCCTTTCCGCCGCTCCGCCGCAGCAATGCCTGCACTCGTGCGAGTAGCTCCTGCCGTCCGAAGGGCTTCGCCACGTAGTCGTCGGCACCCGCGGTCAGCCCGCGTACCTTCTCGAGCTCCTGGGTGTGTGCGGTCAGCATCAGCACCGGAACCCCGGAGAGATCGCGGATGCGTTCCAGCGTCTGATAGCCGTCCATCTCCGGCATCGAGACGTCAAGGATCACGAGGGCCGGCGGGGTCGAATACAGGCGACGCAGCGCCGTGCGCCCATCAGGTGCTTCGTCGACCGTGAAGTTCGCGCGCTCGAGCAGTTCCCGCAGCAGCAGACGAATATCGGGGTCGTCGTCGACGACCAGAACGCGGGCGCGGTCGTTCATACCGCCCTCATACCATCCGGGCGCCTGAATCCCTGCGGCTCTGGACAAGTGTGGGGGCGTGGCCAGAGTTCTCATCTGCGAACCCTACGACGACATCAGCGCCCTTCTGGAGCTGGTCGTTCGGCGCCTCGGTCATGAGCCGGTGGCGCACACGAGCGCTTGGAGCCTCGATGAGATCGATGCCGCGGTGATCGAGCCCGGGGAGTCGACCGGCCTCTTGCTTGCGAGACGTCTGCGCGGCCGCGACGTACCGATGCTCTTCACGAGCATCTATCCGGCCGACACGCTCGCGCTCGACCTGGCACCCGCGGCGTACCTCGTGAAGCCGTTCCCGCTCTACATGCTCGAACGTGCACTCGGCGAGGCGCTCGCCACCGCGTCGGCTCCGGCCGGCCGGCCTGCGGCGCTCGCCGTCTAGGCGAGGGTAAGGTCACGGCCCTCATGGGGCCGATTCTTCTCTTTCTCGTTCTCGCATTCGTGCTCGCAGGCTGCGGCGGGAAGAGCAAACCGTCCGCCGTGCAATCGCAGAGCCCAACTACGGGGCTGCAAACGCTCGCGGGCCTGGAACCGCCCAAGCTCCAGGTGACCCATCAAGCGACCGGAGTTGCAGACGGGCTCGTTTTCCTCGCGCAGAAGGGTGGCAAGCAGAGCCGCAAAGGTGGTCTCGTGATCGCCGACAACCGTGGTCGCATCCGCTGGTTCCACCAACTCGTCGAGCCGGACGAGGCAACCGACTTCCGCACGCAGACCTATCGGGGCCGTCCGGTGCTCACCTGGTGGCAGGGCTCGAGCAGCAAGGCCGGCGTTGGCGTCGGGAGCTACGTCATCTACGACAGCTCGTACCGGAAGATCGCTGCGGTGAAGGCGGGGCACGGCCTCAGCGGCGACCTGCATGAGTTCCAGCTGACGCCGCGGGGGACGGCCTACGTCACCGTCTACAACGAGGTTCCACGTGATCTCAGCTCGGTCGGTGGGCCAAAGGACGGCTGGGCCTACGACAGCGTCGTCCAGGAGATCGACATCGCCTCCGGCAAGGTCGTCCTCGAGTGGCACAGCCTCGACCACGTGCCGCTCGCCGAGTCGCTGCAAGCCGGGCGGGAACCGGCGCATAACGCAACGAACAAGCGCCCCCTCGACTACTTCCACGTCAACTCGATCGCAGACGCGCCTGGCGGGCGCATCCTGATCTCGGCTCGAAACACGAGCGCGCTCTACCTGCTCGCGCGGGACGGGAGCATCGTGTGGCGCCTGGGCGGCAAGCGCAGCAATTTCGGCCCGCCCGCCGCCGTCAAGTTCCGCTACCAGCACGACGCGCGGCTGCACCCTGGCAACCTGCTGACGCTCTTCGACAACGGGGGGATTCCGAGGGCGGAGCCGTTCTCGCGGCCGCTCGTGCTGCGCCTCGACGAGCATGCTCATCGCGCGACGATCATCAAGACGTTCGTGCATCCAGACAAGATCGCGTCGCCGTTCGAGGGCAACCTCGAGCTCCTGCCCGACGGCGGTGCGTTCGTCGGCTGGGGCGGGGTGCGGAAGCTGACCGAGTTCACTCCGGCCGGTAGCGTCCGCTTCGAGCTGAAGCTTCCCTTCGGCGATACGTACCGTGGCTACCGGCTGCCGTGGGCCGGCAAGCCGCACCGCAAGCCGTTGGCCGCCCTGAGAGGGGATACCGTCTATGCGAGCTGGAATGGGTCGACGACGACGATGCGCTGGCAAGTGCTCGCGGGCTCGGACTCCGCCCACCTGAAACAGGTCGCCGAGGGGGCGTGGGGCGGGCTCGAGACGGCGATTCCGATCGCCACCTCGGACCCGGTGGTCGCCGTGCGGGCCGTGGATTCTGCGGGCCACGAGTTGGGAACATCAGCCTCGATCGAGCGGTGAACCGGCTCGATTAAAGGTATTACGGTTTTCGATCGATAACCTGGCTAACTAACGGGGCGACAGCCCGTCTCTAACAAATGATGGAACCTCTAGGTCAACTTTGCGCCCGTGCCCGTTTCTGGGCGTCGCTTCGCCTAGACGGCGAGCTGTCCGAGCTCGAGGGCGCGCTCCTCGACGCGCACACAGCACGGTGTGCGGACTGCGCCGAGTTCCTCGCCTCGAGCGGCGCGGCAACGTCGCTCCTGCGGGCGGAGCCGCTCGTCTCGCACGCGCCGATCCGGGTGACGGTTCCGCGTTCCCCGCAGCGAGTTCTCGTCGGTGCGGCTGCGGCAGCGGTTGTCGTCGGCGCCGCCGTCCTCGGCGGCCTGGTCGACAATTCGAGCTCGCACTCGCCGAAGACCGAGGCGAGCCGCGCGAACGTCGCCTCCGTCGGGAGCGTGGAGACGGCCGATGAGCTGCGTCGCCTGCGGCGCGTCGGCTTGCTCATCCCGCGCTGGCTACCGCGCGACCTGCCGTCCGAGCCGTCCTAGCTCTCCTAGGGCTCGCAGACGCGCCGCACTCACGGTTGTCGTCGGCGAAGATTCTCGGTTACTTCAAGCCGAAGAGCTTCCAGCGCCCCTCGGAGATGACCTGGACGGTGCCGTCGACCACCTGGATCGCGGTCTCGTCGTCGATCGCATAGGCAGGATTCGACAACGCGCCGGCCCACCGTTCTGCCGCAGCCAGCGTGTTCTCGGGCAGGTCAGGGTTGTCGAGGTGCGGGAAGATCGAGAAGTCGACCACGCCAAGCGTTCGGTCGCCGGCCGGCGACTGCCAGTTGACGAAGTCCGCGCCGACGCGCGGCGTCATCACCATGCTTCCGGCGCTCACGCCCACCCAGACCGTCTCGGTCAGCGAGGGGAATAGGTCTGCCAGGCCGGACGCTCGCAGCCAGTGGCACAGGTACGCGGCGTCGCCGCCGTCGACGAGCAGGACGGCGGTCTCCCGCACGAGCGGAACCCACCGCTCGTCGTCGAGACTCGGGAGTGCCGTCAGCTCGAGAACTCCGAGAGACTTCCACCCGAGCCCGACCATCGGGGAGCGCGGCTCCTGTGCACTGATGAACCGCCATGCCTGGCGCGGGCCGGCCATCGGGTGCCCGTACAACGCGGTGGGGATGCAGAGGGCCGCACATTCGGAGATCGGCTTGCCGAGCAGCTCGACGAGTGCGTTCTGGATGCTCGGGTTCTTGATCCCGCCGGAGGTGAGCAGAAGCTTCATGCTGTCTCCCCGGTGGCGATGCGGAGTCGTGCCGCGATCAACTTCTCGACCAACGATTTCGGCAGTGGGCGGTCGATCGGAAAGTGCAGCGCACCTTTCGTCATCGTGTACCCCTCGAGATCATCGGCCAGATGCGAGAGGACGGAGCCACTGAACGGCAAGTAGCTGAGATGGTTCTGGAACGCTGCAAAACCGGCGACCGTGGTGCCTCGCACGCGGAACGCGGGCACTCGGTAGGAGATCACCTCTTCTGCATCGGGGACGATCTCGAGAATCGTGTGACGCAGAACCTGCAGCGTGCCGCGCTTCGGTTCTTCGAGGTCGCGGAGGTAGGAGTCGACGTTCTGAGCGGACACCCGTTGCAGTCTACGGCTGCTCCGGGGAATCATCGGGCCGCCGCAGGTGTGTGTTCTGAACGCTGGCACAGCCGAGATCACGTCAGCGTCGCCGTGGCCCGATGGCTCGTTTCGTTCGTATAGTTCCGTGATGCGGCTTACCGTCTTGTTCGTCACCCGCATCGTGTCGTTGCTGACGACCATCGCCCCGTCGTCCTCGCAATCCGCATCAGCCGGCAATGGCTTCCCAATGAGCCACGTCCACTACGGGTCTTATCCGGGCGTCGAGCAGGGGCTTGGACAAGTCCCGTCGCTCTCGTCTGCTCCCGATGGCAGGTTCAAAGCGCATCTCTTTTCCTACGATCCGAACATGTTCGCGGGGGCGAAGGAACACCTGCTCGGGGCGAGCATCTTCACGACCAGAACCCATCGCAGCATCAACCCGAAGGTGCTCTGGGTCACACGCGTCGACGGCTACCGACAGACACTCACCGTCCGAGGCCAGCGCCTCGACGCACAGGTTGCAGCCTTATGCTCGGTCACCTGGTCACGCTGATCTGAACGCCCGTGGTGATGCGGGAGGCGAGCCAGGTGATATCGGCTGTGCGTAGCCGGATACAGCCGTGGGAGGCGGCACTGCCCGGGGTGCCTGCGAGGTTCAGCATGCCGTGAATCGCGATCTGGCCTGGGCCGCCTTCGAACTCTTGGAGGACGTTCGAGCGCGCGCTCAGGGCTAGCGCGTACGGGCCGCCTGGCGCGCCGGGAAGCATCTGCACGTTCTCTTCGACGAAGAACCGCCCTCGAGGCGTCGGCGTTGACGACTTGCCGATCACTGCGCGGAACGAGCGGCGAAAGATCCCGTCTCGATAGACCCTCACCGTGCGTCCGGAGAGGCTGATCGCGATCCGCCAAGGAGTTTTGGCCAACGTGGTGCCCTGGGCGAGGATCCAACCCGTTCGACCATTCGGCCTCCCCGGGAGCATCACATGCAACCAGGAGGCGCCGTCGGCTGTTGTCGTCCGACTAAGTATGGGGAGTGCGGTCTGTTCACCGGTGATCGGCCGACGTGCGGCGACGGTGACGCCTGCCGCGATTGCATCTCCCGGCCTCGCGACTGCGACGTGTGGGACTGCGAGCAGCGCAATCTCCTGCGTTTTCGGGACGGCCGCCAACTGCGCGTCGCCGGCCGCCGGCATCAGCAAGACGGTCGAAAGCGCGGCGAGACCCGCCGCCACACGCCCTTGACCGCGAAGGGACGGGCAGGCGAGGGTGTGACCAGACTTCGGTCTGCTGATCAGGAGACCTTCTCGATCCCTACCGAGGCGTTAGTGCTCGTCTGGGTTCCGCCGATCGGTGTGGCGAGTCCGATCGCCGAGGCCGACGAGTGGTTCCGGATGGTCAGGACGTCGCCGGCGCTGAGCACGACGACGGCCTGCCCCACGTTTTGCTGGGTGCCCGCACCGGACCCATAGACAGTCCCTGCGATCAGAGCACCATTGACGAACATAGCCATCTGGTTCGGTTCGGTGCCCGAGACCGAAAACGTGATCTTGTACGTCCCCGCGTTCGTGATGTTGATGTTGGCCGACCCTGGGGCGTGCGTGATCCCAGGCGTCAAAGGCCCATTCGTGTCGAACGTGATGTCGGACTCGATCGGAACCGTCTCGGCCGCGAGGTTGTAGATGTACCCATACTCGGCGAGGCCGCTCGCAGGCCCCGTCGCGCCGGTCGCGCCGGTCGCGCCGGTCGCGCCGGTCGCGCAGGAGGGTAGCTTCAGGCTCGCGACCAAGGGGCGCGGTTCCTCTAGCGGCAACGTGTAGTCGCCATCGGGGCAGTCGAGCGGCAGACGATCGCGGCTCGTCGTCGTGGAGCGGGTTGCCCTTCGACTCCAGACGCATGCACTCGCCGTCCACTTCGATCTCGGGCGTAACGTGCGAGCTCGGGTCGAGCGCGATGGTCAGTAGCTCCCAGCTCCGCAGGACCAGATCGAGCGTCCTGAGGGACGGACTCGGACCTCGAGCTCGTCGACATGATTCCGCGGCCACGACGAGCGCATCCCGGTCGCCGGCCTCGCGTGGGCGCCGACGTGCTCGGCGCAGTGGTCCGCGAGATCTCGATCGCTTAGCGATACGGGACTGGATCGCGCACGTCGTCGTCGGGCGTGCCATCGAGCTCGATGACTTCGGTCCCATCGGTAGTGACGCCGACGAGCGAGATCGCGTGCCACTCGACGAGCCGGCAGCTCCGACATACGTACGCCTCGAGCGCGCCGGCGCTGTGCTTGAGCCCGGACCACATCGAGACCTCCTTCTGGAGCGCGAGGTCGACCATGCCGTCGTGCGCCATGTCCTTGATGTGCGCGAAGTGCAGGATCTTCGTGCCGCCGCAGGCCGAGCAGCGATACGTCTCGCGCATCCCGCGCCGCGGTGTGGTGCGCAGGCGCTGGAGC
>JACDGR010000517.1 GCA_013821525.1 Actinomycetota bacterium | reverse complement strand
GTCTCGACCGAGTTCCGTGCTCCCTCGCCCGCAGCAGCCGAACGGCCTGTGCGCACGCTCGGCGGCTCCGGCCGCGCGCGTCGCCGCACCCGCGGCGGCTGACCCGAACCTGCCCTAGCGTCGCCCGGCGGCCCGTGCACGCAAGCGGCGTGCTGTTTCGAGGAGGTGCTCCGGCAAGACCTTGACGTCGCCGAGCACGGGCATGAAGCTCGTATCGCCGTTCCAGCGTGGCACGACGTGGAGGTGGACGTGGTCTTCGATCCCTGCTCCCGCCGCATGTCCCAGGTTCCACCCGATGTTGAAGCCCTGCGCGCCGTACTCCGCTCGGAGGTCGTCGACCGCCAGCGCCGCGAACCGATGGATCTCGAGCACCTCGTCCTCTGCCAGCTCGCTGAAGTCGGAGAGGTGGCGCCTCGGAGCGACGAGCAGGTGCCCAGACGAGTAGGGGAACTTGTTCAGCACGACGATTGCGTGCTCGCCCTGGTCGACGAGCAGCCCGGGCTCGGGGTCACAGAAAATGCAGCGGTCGAGCTCGTCGGCATGCTGGACGTACTCGAGGCGCCATGGCGCCCACAGCGGCTTCGGCATCGATAAAGAGGGTAACTACGCTGCCCGGACCGTGAACACCGAGACGACCCGCCACCCCGACGGTACCTTCGACATCGTCCAGAGCGCACCGAGCACGACGACACGGTCGCCCGGCGAGCTGCAGCACCTCTACTGGCGGGCACTCCGGCGCGCAACCTATGGTCTCGTGCGGTTCGACCGTGACGCTGTCCGGATCCTCGGGCTCTGGCCGGCGCTGCTCCGTTTCGGCCCGATGGTCGAAGGAAGCCGCCCAATCGTCGGTGGGCTCTTCGCTCGACGGCCGCACGGGGCAATTCGCTGGCAAGCGACGGGCTCACAGGTGATCGTCGCAGTCGAGCGCTTCTCGCCGCTCCTGCGCGGCCCGCTGTGGCGAGGCGAGTCGTGGTTCCACGATGTGGTCGGACGCCGCTTCCTGACGCGCGCCGTGATCGGGGACTGACATGCGCGTCGCGGTTGTCGGTGCGACTGGCACGATTGGCGCGCCGCTCGTGATCGCTCTCGCGGACGCCGGCCACGACGTGGTCGCAGTCTCACGTCGCGCCCGCCAGTCGGCCGACCCGCGAGTGACACCCGCCGCCGCCGATGCGACAGACGAGGCTGCGGTCGCGCGGGCGCTCTGTGGTGCCGAGGTCGTCTACCACCTCGTGCACTCGCTCGGCCAGACGGATTTCGAGGAGCTCGACCGTCGCGCGGCGCGCGCAGTTGCCGCTGGTGCCGCCGCGGGCGGCGCGCGACAGATCGTCTACCTGGGCGGAGTGGGGGGAACGGCCGTAGATCTCTCGCCGCACCTGCGCAGCCGCGCCGAGACGGCGGAGATTCTGAGCGAGGGAAAGGTGCCAGTCACCGTGCTCGGCGCGGCGATGATCGTCGGAACCGGGAGCGCCGCATTCGAGACGATCCTCGCGCTCGTCGAGCGGCTGCCCGTGATGGTGTGCCCGCGCTGGGTCTCTGTGCAGACACAGCCGGTCGCACTCGGCGATGTCGTTCGTGCACTCGTCGCGGTCGGCGGTGACGGAGCGACCTTCGGCGAGAGCTACGACCTCGGCGGCCCCGAGGTGATGACGTACCGCTCGATGATGGAACGCACCGCGCGGATTCGCGGGAAGCGGCCGATCCTGATCGAGGTGCCGTTTCTGACCCCGCGGCTCTCCTCGCTCTGGCTCCACCTCGTGACGCCGGTCAACGCTGCCGTGACCCGCCCGCTCGTCGAAGGCCTGAAGATTCCGACCGTTGCCCGAGACGACCGGGTGTGGGAGCTCGTCGAGACGCCACGACAACCGTTCGACGACGCCGTCCGAGAAGCGCTCTCCGCTAGATGATTGATCGACAATTGGCGCACTCGTGGCTGGTGTCCTGGATGCGGCGCAGCTAAGCCAGGTCGGGCTTGCACGTAGGCGCCGCTATGGGCGGCGGCCGACCTGTCTGACCTGCTTGATCCAGGCTATCCCCACGATCACCCGAATTTTCGATCA
The DNA here is from genome assembly GCA_013821525.1 of Actinomycetota bacterium. Lineage (GTDB taxonomy): Bacteria > Actinomycetota > Thermoleophilia > Gaiellales > Gaiellaceae > PALSA-600. The sequence goes on along the minus strand of JACDGR010000517.1, from coordinate 121 downwards.
ACCGTCTAGTAGGACTTTGTTGGTTCGTTGAAGGGTCCCGTTTCCGGCCGGCGAATGGTGTCCGCGTTGGCGGTCATCGTTTGAGGAGGAGACGGATGGGAATCGCGGGCCTGGAGATGGT
>JACDGR010000516.1 GCA_013821525.1 Actinomycetota bacterium | reverse complement strand
GGGTGGCATCGACGTGGGTCTCGCGCGGCTCGAGCCGGGTGGCACGCTGCTCGTCTTCGCCGCGCCTGCGGAGCTCGTGCCGGTGCAGCTCGATGCCGTCTACCGCAAGGAGCTGTCGGTCGTGGGCTCACGCTCCGCAGCTCCTGCGTTCTTCGGTGATGCGGTCGAGCTGCTGCCGCAACTCGCGCTGCCGCCGGTGACGACGCTGCCGTTCGAGCGATTCCTCGAAGGCGTCGATCTCTACCGCCGCGGCGAGGCGCTGAAGGTCGTGTTCACCCCGTGAAGGCGGCGCGGCTCTACGCGCCTGGCGACCTGCGCGTCGAGGAGGTGCCGCGTCCCGAACCCGGGCCGGGGGAGGTGCTCGTGCAGGTCGAGGTCGCCCTCACCGACGGCACGGATCTGAAGACGTACCGTCGCGGGCATCCGCTGCTCGCGCGCGAGTCGCCCGCTCCGTTCGGGCACGAGTTCTGCGGGATCCTCGACGGGCGGCGCGTCGTCGCGGCGAACTCGGCGCCTTGCGATGCGTGCGAGGGTTGCGCACGCGGTGAGCAGTGCCGCGAGCTCGTGTTCCTCGCCGGTGCGTATGCGGACTGGATCGTCGTGCCCGAGCGGATCGCGGCCGTCACCTTGCACCCCGTGCCGCAGGGGCTCGCGCCGCAGGTCGCTGCGATGGTCGAGCCGCTCGCGTGCTGCTTGCGCGGCGTCGATCGTGCCAGCGTGCAGGCGGGTGATGTCGTCGCGATTCTCGGGGCTGGGCCCATCGGTCTGATGCTCGCGGCCTGCGTTGCCGACGCGGGAGGCTGGCCCGTCGTCGTCGGCGGCCGTGAGGAGCGGCGTGCGTTCCTGGACGACTTCGGCGCCGAGCCCGGTGACGGCCAGGGCGCCGACATCGTGATCGAGGCCGCAGGCTCGCCGGAGGCGTGGGCCGACGCGATCGCGCTCGTCCGGCCCGGAGGGACGGTCGTGATGTTCGGCGGCCTGCCTGCGGATGCTCGACCCGGCGTCGACGCCTATCGGTTGCATTACGAGGAGCTGACCGTGCGCGGCGCGTTCCACCACACGCCGTCGACGGTGCGTGCCGCGCTCGCGTTTCTCGCGAGTGGTGCGTATCCATGGGAGCGACTCGTCACGCACCGCATCCTGCTCGCCGATCTGCCCGCGCTCTTCGCGGATCCGCCGCGCGACCTGTTGAAGGCCGCCGTCACTCCGTGACGCTGCGCGAGCTGAACCGCGCGCTGCTCGCGCGGCAGATGCTCCTCGAGCGGCGGCGCATCTCGGTGACGCAGGCGGTGTCACGCCTCGTCGCGTTGCAAGCGCAGTACGCGCCGTCGCCCTACGTCGCGCTGTGGGCGCTCATTGAAGGGTTCCGCAAGGAGCAGCTGACCCGTGTGTTGCAGAGTGGGGCTGCGGTCAAGACGACGTCGTTCCGCCCGACGTTGCACGTGCTCGCGGGCGCACGGTTTCCCGAGGCTGCGGCGTCTTACGCCACACGCAGCGCACGAACGAGCAGCGGCGCACGGACGCGGCGACTCTGTTGCGCGCGTTGCCCTACCGGCCGCTGGCCGGCGCGGAGCTCGCATCATTCGCCGCCGAGGTGCTCGGCACCGACGACCCGTGGCGCGCGTCGTTCGCGCTGCGACCGTTGTCGTTCGTGCGCACCGCGCCGCTCGGGCCGTGGCCGCACACGAAGCCGTCGCCCGCCGTGCTCTGGCGCGAGCCGCTGCCAGACCCTCGCGAGAGCGCGATCAGCGTCGTCCGCGCATACGTCGCTGCGTATGGGCCCGCGACGAGGGAAGACGTGCAGCAGTTCACCGGCTTCCGCTTTGGCCAGATCGATCCAGGGCTCGAGCAGCTGCTGCAGATCGAGCCGGGACTCTTCGACACGTCGCGCGCGCCGCGACCCGGACCGGATGCTCCCGCGCCGGTGCGCTTCCTGCCGGCGTTCGACTCGATCATGCTGGCGCACCGCGATCGCGCGCGCATCATCCCGCCCGAGTACATCGAGTCCGTGATCAATCAGCAGAACGCGACGACGAAGAACGTCTTCACGGTGGACGGGTTCGTCGCGGGCGCGTGGCGGATCGAGGGGCGCAAGCTGCGCATCGACCCGTTCGCCCCGCTGCCGCTGCGCGCCCGCCGCGAGGTCGACGCTGAGGGCCAACGGCTGCGCGCCTGGTGCCTGAGC
>JACDGR010000515.1 GCA_013821525.1 Actinomycetota bacterium | reverse complement strand
GCTCCGGCAGGTCGGGTACGGCGACGGTCGCGCCGCCGAGGTCGAACTGCTCGGGCGCGCGCTCCTGGCAGACGACGACGACGTCATGCCCGGCACGGCTCCACTCGCGCGCGAGCGCACGGCTGTAGACGTTCGAGCCGGTGCCGCCGAGCAGGTAGCCGTGCCAGAGCAGGATCCGCATTTGGGCGGAACTCCTAGGTGAGGTGAAAGTACAAGGCGTGCAAGAGCTCGACCGCAGGGTTCGAGGTGTGCACGGTCACGTCGCTCGGCACGTCGAGGAGCGCTTCGGAGTAGTTGAAGATAATGCGCACGCCGGCGTCAACGAGATCGTCTGCAACCTTCTGCGCTGCACCTGCGGGCACTGCGAGCACACCGACGACGATGTTCTTGTCGCGGACGACGTCCTTCAGGCGACGCTCGTCTTCGATCGCGGCGCCGCCGATGTCGTGACCGATCTTCGATTCGTCCGAGTCGAAGACGGCCGCGATGTTGATCCCGTGCTCGGCGAAGATCTGCGAGCTCGCGATCGCCTGCCCGAGCCGCCCCGCCCCGACGAGGGCAATGTTGTGCTGCCCCTGGGTGCGCAGGATCTTGCGGATCTCGGCCAGCAACGAGTCGATCGAGTAACCGACCCCGCGCTTCCCGAACTTCCCGAAGTTCGAGAGATCTCGGCGGATCTGGGTGGCATTGATGTTCGTGTAGTCGGCGATCTCCTGAGAGGAGATGCGTTCCTTCCCCATCTTCTTCGACTGGGTCAGAACCTGGAGATAGCGCGAGAGGCGGGCGGCAACTCCGACCGTCAGGCGGTCGGGTGCACCGCCGGGTACCGGAGATTGCAACATCACGAGCATTGTGCACGAAGGCTCTGCGCCTGCCGGACGGTTGTCACAAACCCGGAGTTTGTGACACCCGAACCCACAGACCTGGTCTGAACCTGGTCTCGGGGTTAGGCGCCACGGGAGAGCTTCCGGCGGAAGGCCGTTTCGTCGAGGTAGTAGACGAAGGCGCGCTCGCCGCCAATCTCGACGACCGGGAGCCACTCGCGGTAGGCGGCCTCAAGCGCCGGATCGCCGGTGATGTCGACCTCGGTGAGCTCGAACCCGAGCTCGGCCTGGAGCCGCGCGAGCTGTGCCCGCGCCCGCTCGCAGAGCGAGCAGTTCAACGCGTGGAAGACCGCGACGTCAGGGATAAAGGCCGCGCGTGATCGTCGCCTCGGCGACACGCTGCACCGCGAGCCCGTACGCGGCCATCCGCATCGACGAGTCGCGGTCGCGCATCGTTGCCCGGGTCTCCTCGAATGCGCGGGTGACGATCTCGTTCAGCCGCGCATTCACTTCGTCTTCCTTCCAGAAGTACTCCTGGAGGCCCTGCACCCACTCGAAGTACGAGACGACGACGCCACCTGCGTTCGCGAGGATGTCGGGCAGCACCAGCACCCCGTTGCCTTCGAGGATCTCGTCTGCGCCTGGGGTGACCGGCCCGTTCGCGCTCTCGACGATCAGCTTCGCCTTCACGCGGTCGGCATTGTCGGCCGTGATCACCTGCTCGAGTGCGCACGGTGCAAGCGCGTCGCAGTCCAGGAGCAGCAGCTCCTCGTTCGTGATCGCATCGCCGCCCTTCAGTTCCGCAATCGCACCGCCACCGCGCTTGTGTACAAACGCAGCGGCAACGTCGATTCCGTTCGGGTTCGCGATTCCACCCGTCGAGTCCGAGATCGCAACGACGTTCGCGCCCTCCTCGGCTGCGAACTTCGCGAAGAAGGCGCCGACATTGCCGAAGCCCTGCACGGCGACACTCGTGCCCGCGAGCGTTCTACCCTGCTCGCGCAGCGCCGACTCGAAGCAGAAGAGCGCGCCGCGTGCGGTCGCCTCCTCCCGCCCCAGCGAGCCGCCGATCGTCAACGGCTTGCCGGTGACGACGCCGAGCACCGAGTGACCCTTGTTCATCGAGTACGTGTCGAAGATCCACGCCATCGTCTGGGAGTTCGTGCCGACATCCGGCGCCGGGATGTCCTTCTCGGGCCCGATCTCGTTGATGATCTCCGACGTGTAGCGGCGGGTCATCCGCTCGAGCTCGTTGCGCGTCATCGCCTTTGGATCACAAACGACTCCGCCCTTTGCACCACCGAACGGCAAACCCATCAATGAGCACTTCCACGTCATCCACATCGCGAGCGCCTTCACCTCGTCG
>JACDGR010000514.1 GCA_013821525.1 Actinomycetota bacterium | reverse complement strand
CGTCAGCGGCTGATCGGCATCGCGCTCCGTGTGCGCGTCGCCGGGCGGGAACTTGCCCTTCGTCGCGGTCATGGCGCCCGCCATCGCCCCTCCGAGATAGAACCCGCGTCCGAACGCCTGGCGCATGTTGCGCACCTCGCGCAGGTCGTTCCAGATGAACGACTTTCGTAGCGACGCGTCGTAACTCGCGAGCGCATCGCGCTGCGAAGTGCCGCGCTCCAGGGTGCGCCACGCGGCCTCGGCCGCAAGCCGGCCCGACTCGATCGCGTAGTGAATCCCCTTGAGCGCGGGGACGTTGACGAGACCGACGCCGTCGCCCGTCAAGAGCAGCCCCGGCGCGTGAAACCGCTTCGGCAACGCCACGAAGCCACCCTCTGGGATCGTCTTCGCACCCCACTGCACGCGCTCGCCGCCGTCGAGGATCTTCCTGATCCGCGGGTGCGTCTTCAGCTCCTGCAGCACGTCGTGCACGGATAGCTCCGCATCGGTGTAATCGAGCCCGACAACCATCCCGATCGTGACCATGTCGTCTCCCATCGGGTAGACGAACGAGCCGCCGAACTCACGGAACTTCCGGCCGGCGCGCAACGGCCAGCCCATCGTGTGCACGACCTGGTGCAACGGTTGCGCGACCTTCCACACCTCCTTGACGCCGAGCGCCCACACCTGCGGGTTCTCGCCGCGCAGACCGAATCGCTCGAGCGCTGCACCGGTCAGATGACCCTGCGTGCCCTCGGAGAGAATCGTCACGCGCGCGGTGATGTCCGATCCGGGCTCGAAGTTCGAGAGCTCCTCCCCGCCCCGGCCGCGCCCTCGGTCGCCGGTGCGCACACCGACCACGCGCCCGCCGTCGACGAGCAACCGCTCGGCCGAGGTCTCCGGCAGGATCGTCGCCCCGAGACCCTCAGCCTCCTCGGCGAGGAACCGGCCGAGCTGCGAGAGCGAGACGACGAGATTGCGGTGGTTGACCATCGTCGGCGGCGTCGGGATGCGCACTGCGCGCTTCTTGGTCATGAAGAGCACCGACTCGCCGTGCACCTCGTTGAAGAACGGCAGCTCGTCGATGCGCTTGCGGCCCTTGAACAGCCGCTGCAATCCGCGCGGATTGACGACCGCGCCCGAGAGCAGATGCGAGCCGGGCGCCTTGCCCTTCTCGAGCACCGCCACGGGCACATCGCCCAGCCGGTCGCCGAGCTCCGGGTTCTCCTCGATCAGCTGACCGAGGCGAATAGCAGCCGCGAGACCCGCAGGCCCCGCGCCGACGATCAGAAACCCGACCTCGATCCGCTCGTCGACCGGGTCGGTCGGCGCGGCGATTGCCTCGGCTGCCGACCACCGCGGCGGAAAGTCGGAGGGGCGAACGCTCACCGCGCGGCCACTAACCCTTGCGCGCGCGCACGAGCTCGACCAGCTTCGGCACGATCTCGTGCAGGTCGCCGACCACGCCGAGATCTGCAAACTCGAAGATCGGCGCGTTCGCATCCTTGTTGATCGCGACGATCACGTTCGAGCCCTGCATCCCGACCTTGTGTTGGATCGCGCCGGAAATCCCGAGCGCGACGTAGAGCTTCGGCGACACCGTCTTGCCGGTCTGGCCGACCTGCGCCGAGTACGGATACCAACCGGCGTCGACGACCGCGCGCGTTGCAGCGACCGCGCCCCCGAGCGCCTGTGCGAGCTCCTCCGCAAGCGCGAACTTCTCCGGCTCGCCGAGGCCGCGGCCGCCGGCGACGATCACGTCGGCGTCCTCGATCGACGGCCCCTGTTGCTCCGCATGGGCCTGCTCGACCATCTCGGCTTGCGTCGAGAAATCCTCCAACTCGACCGCCGCATCCTTGATCTCAGCACTCCGACCGGTCTCGGTCGCGTCGAGGGCGCCCGCGCGGAACATCCCCAGCTTGACCTCACTCGACCACGAGACATCGACGATCACCGTGTCCTGCAGCTGCGGCGCCTTCGCGGTCCCGTCGGCGCTCAGGTCCGTGAGGCCCCAGTTGAGGCCCGCGTCGAGCCGCGCCGCGAGGCCCGCGGCAACGTCGGCGGCCAGCACCGACTGCGCGAACAACACCGTGTCGTAGCCCTCGTCGCGCACGAGCTTCGCGAGCACATCGACGCGCGGTTGCGGCAGCGGCGCACCGAGCCGCTGATCGTCGGCAACCCACACTGTCGCCGCTCCGTAGGCGCCTGCACT
>JACDGR010000513.1 GCA_013821525.1 Actinomycetota bacterium | reverse complement strand
AGCAGCAGTCGCGCCTCGCTGAGCTGGCGCAAGTCCTCGAGCGAGAGCTCGGCGACTGTTGCCCCGCGATGCGGGACGTGCTCGACGAGCCCGGTTCCCGCAAGCCGGCGGATAGCCTCTCGGATCGGCAGATGGCTCATCTCGAGCATTGCCGCGAGTTCTTCGATCCGCAAGCGGGTTCCTGGTGCGAGGTCACCGTTGATGATCGCGAGGTGAAGTGCGTCGAAGGCGCGCTCTCCGAGTGTCCGCGGTCCGTCAGCGGCTGCGCTCGCCCAGGTCTTTGCTGCTGTCGCTGGTTCAGCCATTTGCGAGCCTAATCTACAGAACCGACTTGCATTTTCCTAGATTTGCGCAAATATCTATATCTCGCCCCGATAGAAGGGAACCTCACGCGATGAAGCTCGTTTCGTTTGAACATCACGGCAGAATGGGGGTCGGTCAGCTCGACGTAGACACGATCCACGTGCTCGGCGTCCCGACCATGCGCGCATATTTCGAGAGCGTCGAGGTCGTTCCATTGACGGGGGATCGGGTGGCGCTTGACGACGTACGCCTTCGGGCGCCGATCATCCCGAAGAAGTTCTTTCACACGGCCGGGAACTTTCGCGAGCATCACACCGAGTCGCTGAACGTGGGCTGGTCGCATCCGGTCGCACCCTGGATCGTCTTCTTCCAAAACGTCGACGCGATCATCGGGCCGGAAGACCCAATCATCTACCCGCCGCATCTGACCAGCGAGCTCGACTACGAGCTCGAGCTCGCTGTCGTCATCGCGAAAGACGGCAAGCATTTCACGGCAGACGAGGCCATGGATTACGTCGGCGGATACCTGGTCTTCAACGATCTAACTGCCCGGGATATCCAGCGTCGCGAGATGAAAAGCGGCGTCTTCTCGTTCTGCAAGGCGGTCGACACCTTCTGCCCGCTCGGACCGTGGATCGTCACACCTGACGAGGTCGGCGATCCGCACGACCTGTCAATGGAGCTGCGCGTGAACGGCGAGGTACGTCAATCCTCGAACATGAACAAGATGGCGACTTCGGTACCCGAAGTGCTAGCGCACTACGCACCTCTCGGGTTCTCCGCCGGCGATGTGCTGTCGCTCGGCACCGTTGCCGGCGTCGCCGGTTTCAGCGACGACCCGTCGGCGCTTTATCTCAAGCCCGGCGATGTCGTTGAAGCGGAGATCGAGCGGATCGGAGTGCTGCGTAACCCGGTGATCACGTGGGAGGAGGCCTACGGTGAAGCTGCGCCCGAGCATGTGACCTGGGTCGAGGAACCGGTGTGATCGACCAAAGCAAGGTCTGGACCGGTTCGCTCAACGGGGCTGCGCTTGGGTATGAGGGCAGCGGGTCGCTCGTCAAGCTGTACGACACCACCCTTCGCGATGGCGAACAGACCGTGGGGGTCGTACTCGCCCCGGAGGAGAAACTCGAGATCGCACGGCTGGTCGACGCCCTTGGTGTTGACCGGATCGAGGTTGGGTTCCCTCGCGTCTCAGACGATGATCGCCGCGCGATCGAAATGATCGTTGCGGCAGACCTGCGCGCGGAGCCGTGGGGATTCGCGCGCGCAGTCCCGGAGGATGTTGATGCGATCCTCGAGCTCGGTCTGCGCGCGACCGTGATCGAGGCACCGCTCTCAGACTTGAAGCTCGACGCCCTCGGCGTCTCGCGCACCAAGATGCTCGATCGGATTCAGCGTGCCATCGCGCACGCCGCAGATGCCGGCGTGAACGTCGCGTTTTTCGCCGTCGACGGCTCTCGCGCCGATCTCGACTTCCTGTCCTCGGCGTACCGGGCTGCGATCGAGGCGGGGGCGGCGGAGGCTGTCGTGGTCGACACCTTGGGAATTGCCGCTCCGGAAGCGGTTGCGTATTTCGTCACCAGGATCCGCGACGCGGTCGGAAGCAACGTTCCTCTCCACTATCACGGGCATGACGATTTCGGCCTTGCCACCGCCGGTGCCGTCGCCGCGGTTCACGCCGGCGCGGACTGGATCCACGGCACCGTCAACGGGATGGGCGAACGCGCAGGGAACGCGAACCTCCCCGAGGTTGCGCTCGCGCTGGAGGCGCTATACGGCTACCAGACGAACCTCGATCTGTCTGAGACCGTCCGCGTGTCGAACAGGATTGCCGAGATCTGCGGCTATCGTCTCGCGCCGTGGACGGCGCTTGTCGGCGAAAACC
>JACDGR010000512.1 GCA_013821525.1 Actinomycetota bacterium | reverse complement strand
CGGTCCCCTTGGCTCGCGCCAGTTTCGAAGCGGTGCGATTGCGAGGGCCTTCGCGCGCGGCCTCGGTTCGGCGGCGTGCGTCAAGCACTTTCCCGGTCTCGGCACGGCCGCGTACTCGACCGACGAGCGCCCGCATGTCGATGCGCACGTTCGACCGCAGGATCTCGCGCCGTTCAAGGCCGCGATTGCCGCCGGCGTGCAATGCGTGATGGTCGGCCATGCCTTCTACGGCACCCGTTTCAGGGCGTCGCTCGAGCCGTCGACCTACACCCGGCTGCGCAGGCTTGGTTTCGACGGCATTGCCATCACCGACTCGCTCTCGCTCGTGCATGACGCGCCGGTCGAGCGGTGGGCGCCTCAGGCCGCACGTGCGGGCGCCGACATGCTGCTCTTCACGAGCCCAGCCCATGCGCGCCGCGCGGTGCGCGCACTGCTGCCGCTCGCGCGTAGCGGGGCGCTCGACCGGCACGTCGCGCGGATCGAGCACCTCCGCGCACGCCTGCGCCAGTACGGGTAGACAGAGCGGAGCTCTACTCGGCGTCCTTCGAGTCGGGGTCGATCTCTGCAGCTCGCTGGCGCAGCTCCTCGGCCTCGGCTTGCTGCTGCTGTGCACGAGCAGCCTGCTCTTCGGCCTCTACCTGCTCGCGCTTGGCACGGGCGGCCTGCTCTTCGGCCTCCAGGCGTGCCTTTTCTGCCTCACGGGATTTGCTTGCTGCCTCGTCGCGATGACCCTGCGCTTCCACGCGGTTTTCCTCGAGTTTCTTCGCGCGCGTTCGGGATGCGGCGAGCGCAACGAGTCCGATGACGACGAGTACGACGATGACGATCACGATCACTGCCGTTGTGCTCATGGGGGCCTCCTGGTCTGGTGCAGAGGTTCCTGCCCGCGAGCAGCGCGGCCCCAAACGCCGCCAAGGTCGGCTTCGTCTCAGCCCGTGTTGCGTAGCGCCGCGGCGATGCCTGCGATCGAACGCAGCAGAGGCAGCTGCGCGGTCGAATCGCCGGCCCGGTGGCGACACAGCAGATCGACCTGGACGGCGTTCATCGGATCGACGTAAGGGTTCCGCAGCGCGATCGACCGCAGCAGTACGGGCTGGCGCTCGAGGAGCCTGCCGACGCCGGTTGCGGCGTGCACCCCTGCGACCGCACGTGCGCGCTCGGCTTCGATCACGTCGAACAGCGAGACGTCGTTGACGAGCGAGAGGTAGCCGCGCGCGATCGAGAGGCTCGACTTCGCAAGCGTCATCTCGAGATTGTCGACGACGGCCCGGAAGAACGGCAGCCGGTCGTAGAGGTCGCGAACGGCGTCAGCACCCGCAGCGGCGAAAGCCGCACCGCAGCCGAACCAGGCGGGCAGTAGCACGCGGTTCTGTGTCCACGAGAACACCCACGGGATCGCTCGCAGTGACGCGAGGTAATCGCTGTCGTCAGGACGGCGCGCCGGACGCGAAGCAATCTCGAGCAGCGACAGCTCGTCGACCGGCGTGAACGCTCGGAAGAACTCGACGAAGCCCGGTTCGTCCCACACGAGTGCGCGGTAGGCCGCGCGCGAGACCTCTGCCATGCGATCGAGCAACGCGCGATCGGCCGGTGACGGCGGTGGCGGCAGCCGCTCCGGGTAGGTCGCAAGGAGCGTGCCGGCCAGGGCCGCCTCGAGGTTCCGCCGCGCAAGACCTTCGAGCCCGTATTTGAACGACACGGTCTCGCCCTGCTCGGTCAGCTTGACGCGCCCCGGAGGATGCCCGGCGGGCTGGGAGGCGATCGCAGCGTGTGTCGGGCCTCCGCCTCGGCCGGCACTGCCGCCTCGGCCGTGGAACACGGTCAGCTCGACGGCGTGGCGCCGGGCGACCCCCGCCAGCTCTTCCTGCGCGCGGTAGATCCCCCACTGCGCCGCGAAGTACCCACCGTCCTTCCCGGAGTCGGAGTATCCGACCATCACCTCCACCCGCCCGCTCGCACCGAGGTCGCCGCCTGAGAGCAAGCCCTCGAGGATGTGCGGCGCGGCAGCGAGGTCGTCGACCGTCTCGAAGAGCGGCACCACCTCGAGCCCCCCGCCGAGCGCGAGTGCGCGGCGCCCGTCGTCGGCGGACGACGTGCCGGACACGATCAACGTGTCGAGTGCAGCCGGCCCGTACCGCCGGCGCGCCTGCTCCGCCGCACGAACCGCGGTGTGCGCCCGGTCCGTGTCGAGCT
>JACDGR010000086.1 GCA_013821525.1 Actinomycetota bacterium | reverse complement strand
CGTCGTTCGGGTGGTTGCCGCAACCGACGATCTGACGATCGACTACGACGACCTCGAGCGGCAACTGACCGAGCGCACCCGCGTCGTGGCCTTCGCGCTCGCGTCGAACGCGACGGGCTCGGTTGCCGACGCGAAGCGCATCTGCGCTCTCGCTCGCGCGGCGGGCGCGCTCTCGTGGATCGACGCGGTGCATTACGCGGCGCACGAGCCGATCGACGTCGCAGAGCTCGGCTGCGACGTGCTGCTGTGCTCTCCGTACAAGTTCTGCGGGCCGCATCTGGGCATCGCCTATGTGCGCCGCGAGCTCGCAGAGACGCTGCGCCCGTACAAGGCACGCCCGTCGGCGTCGACCCCGACCGGTCGCAGTTTCGAGACGGGGACGCTTCCGTACGAGCTGCTCGCCGGCTTCAGCGCGACGATCGCCTATCTCGAGACGCTCGGCGGCATGGAGGTGTTGCGCGACTACGAGCGCGAGCTCGGCGAGCACCTGGTCGCGAATCTGCCGGACAACGTCACGCTCTACGGCCCGCCATCCATGGAGGGGCGCGTCCCGACGTTCCTCTTCAACGTCGACGGCGTCCCGGCAGACGAGGTCGCGCGCACGCTCGGCGAGCGCGGCGTCGGCATCTGGTCGGCCGACAACTGGTACTGCGTCTCACTCGGCGAGCGGCTACCGGAGCAGTCCCTGCGCGCCGGGATCATCCACTACAACACGCGCGCCGAAGTCGATCGGCTGCTCGCGGAGCTGAGCTCCTTCCAGCGCTGACCCCGACTTTGTGTGGACTCCACACTAAGTTGTTCGTGAACGGCGGCACACCCGGGGCCGGTGGTTGGGACGCCCTCTAGGTGAGCTCGAACGCGAGCTCGTCGACGTAGCACCACGACCAGCGCTCGCCCGGCTCGGCCGAGCGGATCAGCGGGTGGTCGCTCGCGTGGAAGTGCGCCGTCGCGTGGCGGTTCGGTGAGTCGTCGCAGCAGGCGATGTGACCGCAGCTGTGGCACATGCGCAGGTGCAGCCAGCGCGCGCCGATCTTCAGGCAGTCCTCGCAGCCCGGGATCTCCGTCGGCAGCTCGGTAAAGGCGATCTGGTCGAGATGCGTGCAGGTGTCCGCCATCACCAGTCCGTCGGACGGTAGTCCTTCAGGAACTGGCCCCAAACGTGCTCGCCGGTGTTGAAGCCGGCGATGATCGGATCGACGATCCGCGCGGCGCCGTCGACGATGTCGAGCGGCGGCTGGAACCGGTGCTCGGCAGTCTTCCGCTCGGCGATGTGTGCGGGATCCTCGTCGGTCACCCAGCCGGTGTCGACGCTGTTCATGTGGATGCCGGCACCGTGGTAGTCCGCCGCCGCAGTGCGAGTCATCATGTTCAGCGCCGCCTTCGCCATGTTCGTATGCGGATGGCGCGTCGTCTTGAAGCGCCGATAGAACTGGCCCTCGACCGCCGAGACGTTGACGATGTGCTTGTCACGCTCCGGTGTCGCAGTCAGCAGCGGCTTCAGCCGCGCGTTCAGGATGAAAGGCGCGACCGCGTTCACGAGCTGCGTCTCGAGCAACTCGACCGACGACACCTCGTCGAGGAGGAGCCGCCACGAGTTGCGCTCCCGCAGGTCGACCTGCTGCAGGTCCTTGTCGAGCTTTCCCTGCGGAAAAAGGTCCCCGCGCCCGTTGAGATCCTCCGGCAGGAGCGGAACCTGAGTCAGCTCCGCCGACTGTGTCGGCAGCATCTCCTGTCGTCTGAGCCCCTCGTACTCGCCGAGCAGCGCGCGCACGCCCGGTGCGAGCGTGTGTTCTGCAGCCTGCTCGCCGGCAAGCATGTGCCAATAGAACTCGGCCGGCCTGCGCACCGTCTGGCAGGCGTTGTTGACGATGAAGTCGAGCCGGCCACGCGTCTGGTTCAGGTGCGTGCAGAACGCCTCCACGCTCGGCGTGTGACGCAGGTCGAGCCCGAAGATCTCGAGGCGATCCGACCACTCGTGGAAGTCGGGCTCCTGTGCGTAGCGGGCCGCCGAATCACGGGGAAAGCGCGTGGTCACGATCAGCTCCGACCCCGCCCGCAGCAGCTTGATGCCGGCCTGGTAGCCGATCTTCACGCGCCCACCCGTGAGCAACGCGACGCGTCCGCGCAGGTCAGCCGTCTCGCCGCGCTTTGCGAAGTTGAAGTCGCCGCAGCTCTCACACATCTGGTCGTAGAACGGATGGATCCCGCGGTAGAGCTGCTTGCAGACGTAACAGTGCTGCGGCTCGACTGCCTCGCGAAAGCCCGGATCGGTCTGCACATCGGCCTGCTCGAACCCGGCCGGCGGGTAGACGTTCGGCGTCGTGAACACGGGCCGCTCGCGGAGTACGCGAATCCCCGACTCGGCGAGGGCGGACTCGTCGCGGCGAACCTTGTCGGCCTTCCGCTGCTTCTGCACCTCCTTGACCGCGCGCCGCCGGGTGACGACATCCGGGTTGAAGACGGCCCCCGCGGCGGCCAGCAGCCTCGTTCGCTCCTCGACGGAGAGGGCGCGGAGGAGCGACCGGTTGCCCACGATCGACTCGAGGATCTCGGTTGCGAGCCGCAGCTCCGCTGCGACACGAGTCTGCTCTGCAACCTCAGTGGTTGCGATGGTCTCCTGCTCTCCGATCGCCACGGTCGGAGGGTAGCGCCCGCACGCATGTAGGCCTTAGTGCCCCGAACGCAACGTTGAGGTAAAACCGGCGTGTCACCGGACCGCGCGGGGCTACTCTGTTGTTGTACGAATTTCCCTACATTCGAGGAGTCACATGAAGCTCGTAGCACTCGCCGCGATGGTCGCGGCTCTCATCGTGCCGTCTGCTCTCGCGGCCACGCCGACGCTGACCGGCACCGTGGGTCCCGGCTTCACGATCACGCTCAAGCAGGGCACGGCGAAGGTCTCGAAGCTGAAGGCCGGCACGTACGTGATCAAGATCTCGGACAAGTCGAACATCCACAACTTCGCGCTGAAGGGGCCGGGCGTCAGCAAGGCGACCAGCATCGGCGGCACGGGCACCAAGACCTGGACCGTGACGCTGAAGAAGGGCACCTACAAGTACGTCTGCACTCCGCACGCAACGATCATGAAGGGCTCGTTCACCGTCTCGTAAGTGACACCGCTTCATGAGCTTCCGGCGACTGGGGCGTCGACGATCCTGTGCAATCAACGCAAAGGTCGTCGACGTCGACGCCGGCGCTGAGCGCGTCGCGCGGCACATAACCTTTATCGGAAGTAAGTGGCGCGGAACGTTGACGGACTTCAGCGTGGCGGGACGATTGCGGGGGTTGCGTTGAACAACGAATACGTGTCGTGCATGAAGTGGGCTGTCGTCACCATGCGCGAGTCTACGGTGCGCATCGTCGGGCGATCGATCGTGATCTCGAACCACGCGGGCGAACCGGGATCGAAGAACGAAATACGCCACACCGGCCGTCCGTGGATCATCACTGAACCGAGGACGTGGGCATCGGTGACGGAAACCCAGAATGGCACGGGCTGGGTCAGGCGGGTTTGGGCCGATGTCTCCCAGCGCGACTTGCCGGGCGCGCGGTCCCAGCGCCGCGACCCGATCACGATGCCGGCCCACCCGTCATTGGTCTGGTAGGCGACGCGATCCGGGGCCTGCACGCGCCAGGAGCTGACGACACGTTCGTGCGGGCTGGAGGCGAGGCTCTCGCGAAAGCTCACCGAGTGCAACGATCGAAAGACCCGCTCCGCACGCGCCACGAGCGTCGCTGCGTTGCGCGGCGGCCACGCAGCAGGAAGATCGACCCGCCAAAGAAGATTGCCTCGGAGGCGCACCTCGATCTGGCGCGGCTTGCTGATCGGAAGGCGCGCGTCATAACACCCTGCACCGCACGGGATGCCAGCGCTCGTGTGGCCACCGGCAGTGAATGTGAACTGCAGGCCGCGCACGCCTTCGCCCTGCCGGCCGAGCACCGAGGCCTGGACGAGCACGCCGCCGGGCTTCGGGACGACTCCCAGCGCGAGCGCGCGATAGCCGAGCTCGCGGCTGTAGACGACAGCACCGCGAGGTGGCGCGGGAAAGGCCGATCTGGCCGGCTCGGCGGACGCAGCGTCCGGTGCCGCATCTGCGCCTGATCTTCCGAAGACGATCAAGCCTGCGCTGACCGCGAGCGCGGTGACGAGGATCGTCAAGAGCATCAGCAGGCCGCGGCGAGCGATCACGCGGCGTAGGAGCTGGAGCACTGGTTCAGGGTAGCAATCGGTCCTCGATCGAGGACCGGAGCGAGCCACCGGCGTCGGCAGACGCGCTCGCTATCGTCGGGGTAGAAGCGTCCCGGCCTGCGCTCGGCCGGAACCGGACGCGACGCCCTCACCGATGCAACGCACGATTCGCCTACGACCGTGGCAGAAAGCCGCCCTCGACCAGTTCGTCGAGTCGGCGGGGCCCGACTTCCTCGCGGTTGCGACGCCGGGCGCCGGGAAGACGACCTTCGCTCTGACTGCTGCGCGGCACCAGCTCGCTGGGTCGCCAGGACGCCTGATCGTCGTCGCGCCGACGGCGCACCTCAAGCTTCAGTGGGCGCGCGCAGCGTCCGCGTTCTCGCTGCATCTCGATCCGTCATGGTCGGCGGCTGACGGCTCTCTGCCGCGCGACATGCACGGCATCGTCACTTCATACCAGCAGGTTGCCTCGAGCGCGCCACTGCTTGCGCGACTCTCGCGCGACGCGTTCATCATCTTCGACGAGCTGCACCACGCAGCGGATGACCGCGCGTGGGGCGCCGCGATCCGCGAGGCGTTCAGCGAGTCGAGCAGGCGGCTCGCGTTGTCGGGCACGCCGTTCCGCTCCGACACGCGTGCGATCCCGTTCGTTGCCTATCGCGGCGACGAGGCGGTGCCCGACTACGAGTACAGCTACGGCGACGCGCTCGCCGACCGCCGCGTCGTGCGCCCGGTCTACTTTCCGGCGACGAACGGCCAGATGGAATGGTCTGCGCCCGACGGCTCGCTGCACTCGGCGACGTTCGATGACCCACTCGGCGCCGTGCGCGCCGGACAGCGGCTGCGAACGGCGTTGTCGCTCGACGGCGAGTGGCTTCCGACGGTGCTGCGCGCCGCGCACGCGCGGCTGACGGAGGTGCGCCGCGAGCAGCCCGACGCGGGCGGCCTCGTGATCGCGACCGACCAGGAGCACGCGCGGGGAATCGCCCAGTTGCTTCACAGCCGATTCGGAGCCACGGCGCGAGTCGTCACCTCGGACGATCCGCAGGCGTCGGCCGGCATCGCCGCGTTTGCAGCGAGCTCCGATCCGTGGCTCGTCGCGGTCCGCATGGTCTCCGAGGGCGTCGACATCCCGCGGCTGCGCGTCGGCGTCTACGCGACGACGACGTCGACCGAGTTGTTCTTCCGCCAGGCGGTCGGCCGCTTCGTCCGCTGGACTCGCGGCGTGCCGCGGCAGCGCGCCTGGCTCTTCATCCCCGACGACGCACGCCTGCGGCTGCATGCCGCCCGCGTCGCCGAGCAGCGGCGCCATTCGTTGCGCCGCGGCGACGGGGTCGTCAACGACGCGGGCGACGGGGATGAACGGGAGCTCGGGACCGACGACCAGATGTCGTTGTTCGCGGCGATCTCCGCGGTCGCCACCGATCCGACCGGCCTGGGCGACGACGAGTTCCTCGACGACGAGGACGACGTGGGGGCCGACGAGTTCGAGCTCACGCTCGCTCCCTTGCCGCCGCTCGCCGGGGTCGCCGACGTCGCCGCTGCTGTCGGCGAGCCGGTGCTCACGCGCCGGGAGGAGAAGAAGCAGCTGCGCGACGCGACGGCCAAGGTTGCGCGCGAGCTCGCACGGCGGGCCGGCCTGACGCACGCCCAGGTGAATGCGGAGTTGAACAGGCTCTCGGGTGTGCAGCGCGTGTCCGAGGCGACGGTCGCCCAGCTCGAGCGTCGCTTCGCCGCCGCGGACCGGTGGCTCGCGAAGACCTAAAACGACCGCAGCGCGGGGTAGAGCGCGCCGTAACGGGTGTATCCCTCCGCATAGGCCGCCGACCAGGCAGCGTTCGGCTCGACCGTCTCAGAGATGCGAACGCAGGCGGCCACCGCCTCGTGAACGTCGGCGAACACGCCTCGGCGGACGCCTGCGAGGAGCGCGGCACCGAACGCCGCGCCCTCGTCGACCGCCGTTCGCTCGAGTGGGATGCCGAGCACGCTCGCCACGATCTCGGTCCACAGGTCGCTGCGCCCGCCGCCGCCCGAGATGCGACCGACGCTCGTCGCGAACCCGAGCTCGCGCAGCAGCTCCAGTGAGTCGCGCAGGCCGTACGCAACGCCCTCGAGCACAGCTCGTACGAGCTCGCCGCGACCGTGGCGCACGGTCAGCCCCACGAAGGCCGCGCGCGCGTTGGGATCGGGGTGCGGCGTCCGCTCGCCGGTCAGGTACGGCTGAAAGAGGAGGCCGTCGGCGCCGGGCTCGACCGCTGCCGCCTCGGCGAGCAGCTCGGCGTACTCGCCGCCGGTGACGGTTCGCAGCCATTGCAGCGCGCCCGCCGCCGAGAGCATGACGCCCATCGCGTGCCACGTCCCCGGCGCGGCGTGGCAGAATGTGTGGACTCGCGCGCGCGGGTCCGCTGCGTACTCCGGCAGAACGCCGAAGACGACACCCGACGTTCCGAGCACGACCGACAGGGGGCCGGGACGGTCGATCCCGACGCCGAGCGCGCCCGCCGCCTGATCCCCGGCGCCGGCGATCTCGGTCGATTCGTACGCAGCGGGGAGCCACTCCGCCGGTATCTCGAGCGCTGCGAGCATCTCGTCGCTCCAGCGACGGTTGGCGACGTCGAAGAGGAGCGTCCCCGACGCGTCTGCGGCATCGATCGCGAGCTCCCCGTCGAGTCGGAGCCGCACGTAGTCCTTCGGCAACAGGATGTGCCGGATCTGCGCCCAGGTCTCCGGCTCGTGGCCGCGCAGCCAGAGGAGCTTCGGCGCCGTGAAGCCCGTCAGGGCGCGGTTGCCCGTCACCTCGATCAGGCGGTCGAGCCCGACCAGCGACTCGATCTGCTCGCACTCGGCGCCCGTACGCTGGTCGTTCCAGAGGATCGCGGGCCGCAGGACGCGTCTGTGCGCGTCGAGTGAGACGAGGCCGTGCATCTGCCCCGAGAGCCCGACCGGCCCGGTGGGCAGCTGGGCCAGCACCGACTGCGTCGCGCGCCACCAGTCCTCCGGGTCCTGCTCGGACCAGCCGGCGTGTGGCGTCGAGAGCGGGTAGCCCTCCTCTGCGGTTGCGAGCACCTCGCCGGCGGAGGAGATCGCTACGCCCTTGACCCCGGATGTCCCGACGTCGATTCCGATCAGAGGCTCGCTCATCGGTGAATGTTCGTCGTTATCTGGACGGCTCGCAAGCGGGATAGGCTCCGGGCGTGCTTTCTCGTGCGGAGCAGCAGGAGGCCCAGAGGTATGCCGCGCTGCAGCTCGCGGCGGCCGGGATCGAGCTACGCGACGACGAACGCTCGTCGATCGAGGTCGCCGACTTCGGGCTCGGACGGCTGAATGAGGTCGGTCTCCAGGTCCTCGTCTACGTCAACACCGACCGCTACTGCGCGAAGGAGCTTGTCCTCTCGCCGCACCAGCTCTGTCCCGAGCATCGCCATCCACCCTTCGACGAGAATCCGGGCAAGGAGGAGACGTTCCGCGTCCGGCGTGGCGTCGTCCGTCTGTGGGTGGGAGACGACGAGGTCGTGCTGCAGCCGGGGGATCAGCGAACGATCCCTCCCGACACGCTGCACCGTTTCCAGGCGGGGCCGGACTGGGCAGTCGTCACGGAGTTCTCGTCGACGAGCCGCGACGACCTCGACGTGTTCACCGATCCGCAGATCGATCGCACTCCCCGGATCGCCGGCTGACGGCTGTAAGGCGCTCGCGCCTCAGCGCACGATGTTGCGCCGCCAGAGCAGTGCTGCGAGCGGCACGAGGGAGAGGAGCGCGAGCCAGGGAGCGAGCGCGACCACGTGCAGCCCCTCGCCGACGCCGACGAGCGGCCCCTTGCCGAGGACGCGCTTCGCCTCGGAGATCGCTGTGCCGACGTTTCCTTCCGCGTAGGCGCTCCCGCCGACGACGGCCGCGAGGTTCTTCGTCGCCCGGGCTGCTGAGGAGTCCGCCCGGTAGCCGCGATCGAGCCGTCCGCGGATGAAGATCCGGTCGCGCGGGTGTCCGACCCGGACGATCACGAACCGGGTGTGTGGCTTGCCGCGCAGGGCTTCGCGCAGGTCGCCGGTGAAGTACGGCGCCGTCTCCCCGTCGGTCAGGAGCACGACGAGCCGGTGCTGAGTCCCCTCGCTGAAGAAGTTCGAGCCTGCGAAGGTGTCGAGTGCCGCGAAGGTGGTGGCGCGCTGGTCGAGCCCCTTGGGAGGCGGCCGGTCGATGCCGATCGTCTGCTCGAGTGCCGCGGTGAAGAGCTGCTCGCTTCCCGTCGGAAAGACGTTCGGCAGCACCCGGTCGGTCATCGTCGCGAGCCCCGACGGCACATCCTCGATCGCGAGGTGCATCCTGCGTGCGATCGCGACCGCACGGCTGAGTCTTGTCGATGCGTGCGGCCCGGCGGACGCGCGCATCGATTCGGAGGTGTCGAAGACGTAGAAGATCTGCGCATCGGAGCGGAGGCGTGCCTTGCGGACCGACTGCAGGATGGGCTGCGACACGGCGAGCCCGAGCAGTGCGGGCACGAGCGCCAGCATGAGCGCCGGGGCCAGCTTCGTTCGTACGCTCGGCTCCGCGAGGCGAAGCGCTCGGCGGGCCTTGCGGGCGCGTGTCTCGCTGAGCGCGAGCGCACCGAGGGGGAGTGCCGCGCCCACGGCGATCACCCCGCCCCACGGTGTGAGGAACGTCAGGTGCACGGGGCGGCTCTCAGTACCCGTTGCCGGGAGGACGGGCGCCGGATCCCTTGTGGCCGAAGCGGTCGCCGCCGCCCGGTTGCGGGTCGCCCTTGTGGGGCTGTTGCTGGGGGACGCGCAGCATCAGCTCCAGGTTGCGCTGAGCATTGTCGTTGTCAGGGTTGAGCCGCACAGCGGTCGTGAACTGCACGGCCGCTTTCTGATCCGGCGTCAGCTGGCTCGTCGGATCGGCCTGCGAGGGATCCTCGTAGGCGTTCGCTCCCTGATCCGGAGAAGGTGGATCGGCGTACGACATGACACCGAGCGCGTCTGCGGCCCATGACGCGCGGGCAGGCGTCGATTCGTCGTGCACGATGCGCGCGAGTGCTGTCTCGACGATCGAGCGTTGCTTCAGATCCTCGAGCGACGTGACACGGGAGGTCATGCTGTACGCCCGCTCCTCGACCGTCCGGAACGCGAGGTCGTCGTCGACCCCGAGCAGGCGTTCGGCGAGCCGACCGGGAAGGATCGGATGCGCACGCCAGGCGTTCGCGGAGACGGGGCCGAGCGCGGCTCGTGCGTCCGCGTCGTGCATCGCCCGGCCCCAGCGCCACGCATCGTGTGCGAGCAGCGTTAGGAAGACGGCGGCGGCGAGCATCACGCACGCGGCGATCGTGCGGCGGATCATGCGGTCACCTCGCGCCAGCGGAGTGGCTCCGACCGCCATTCGTTCACGGCGAGCAAGAGCAACGCGATCACCGCGAAGATCGCGAGCGGGGTCGGGAACGTTCCGGTGACCTCGAGCTTCCCTCGGGCCTGCGCGCCGGTCGGGAGCGACGCGAGTTGGAAGAGGGCGTCGGTGCCGAGCAAGCGCCGGAAGAAGAGGGCGTTGCTGAGCGACGGTTGGAGAGCCACGATCTGCAGCGGGATCTTGCGGAGCTGGAAGAGCGCGACGGCGTTCGTCAGCGCGGTCAGATCGGAGGGGTCGTCCGCGAGATCGCTGATCAGCATCACCGCTCCCTTCTTCGCGTGCTGCTCGTCGAGGAGGTGCGCCGCGAGAAAGAGCCCACTTGAGACGCGTGTCCCGGCCGAGAACCATTGATCCCACGGGCTACGCGGCAACTCCGCCCGAGGCCCGGTGGCCGTCACGTTCGAGGGCGCGAAAAAGCGCAGCAGCAGCCGTAGCTCGCTTGCCGCCGTACCAGGCGGGAACGCCTCGTAGGCGACGTCGGAGAAGACGACGAGTCCCAGACGGCTCTGAGACGCGGCGATCGTGGAGAGGGTCTGCTCGATCCGGTAGTACGTCGAGGGTCGCACGCTGGAGGAGACGTCGAGGATGACGATGCCGGTGCTGTCGGCGGGCAGGAAGCGGCGGCCGGGCGTGCGCGGTGCGACGAGGAATGCGAGCACGCACGCAGCGACGAGCGCCGCCGCGAGCACCAACCTGACGATACGCGTGCGCCGCGCGGCTGCATCGAGTGAAGCCGCGTCCGCAAGGGGGACCGATCTACGACGCACCGTTCGACCTCACCGTCTGCGCGAGCTCGGTAACGGCGTCGCCGGTCGGCCCACGCTCCGACCAGGCCAGGCGCTCGGCCTCCTCCGCGTAGGCCCCGTCCCGCTGGCGCCGCAGCGCCGTGGCGAGGCGCTCGAGCGCCTTGCGGCTCTCGTCGACCTCGCCATGCCGTGCCGCATGCTCGGCGAGCACGAG
>JACDGR010000511.1 GCA_013821525.1 Actinomycetota bacterium | reverse complement strand
GACCGTGGCGCCGCGGATCGGCCATCACGGTGCGGCGCATGCCGTGCTACTCGTGCTTCGTTGGCCGTTTGCCGTCACCGCGCTCGGGCTCGGCGTCGGCGCGCTCGTCCACTACGGCCCCGCAGAGCGCCGGCGGGCGCGTTGGTCGAGCACGGGCTCGGTCGTCGTCGTCGCCGCCTGGATCGTCGAGACGCTGCTCTTCAGCTGGTTCGTCGGCTCGCTCGCGAACTTCAAGTCCGCGAGCGGCGCCCTGACCGTCTTCCTCGTCCTCGCAGCGTATCTCTATACGGCGTCGATCATCTTCCTCGTCGGCGTGCAGATCGACGAACTCCTGCGCAAAGACTCGAGCCGGACCGAGGTCGGAATCATCGGCCTGATTCTCCGCGGAGCGCGCGTTGGCGTTCGATCGCGCGACGGCTCAGGCCGCCGACCCGGGGCCGAAAAATCAAGCGCGCACGGGGCGTGAGCGAGTCGATCGCCAGCTATGCGCTGCTCGGTGACTGCCACTCGGCGGCGCTCGTCAGCTCCGGCGGCTCGATCGACTGGTGGTGTGCGCCGCGCTTCGACTCGCGAAGCGCGTTCGCCCGGTTGCTAGACCCCGACGCCGGGCACTGGTCGATTCGTCCGGCCGGCGCCTTCGACGCGGAGCGGGAATACGTGCCGGGGACGATGGTCGTGCAGACGACCTTCCGCACGGCGACCGGCGTGGCCGTGCTGACGGATGCGCTGGCGCTCGAGCCGGGCGCGCGCGGGCACGACCTCGGGGTGCGCTCGCCACACGCGCTCGTCCGGGGCTTCGACGTCGTGGAGGGCAGCGTCGCGGTCGAGATCGAGTTCGCGCCGCGCCTCGAGTACGGCCTCGTCGTGCCGCGGCTCGTTGAGGTGGAGGCCGGCCTGCGCACGGTCGGTGGCCCCGATGGGCTCCGGCTCACAAGCGAGACCGCGCTGACGATCGACGCTGGGACCGCGCGCGGCGAGGTGGTCGTCGAGCACGGAGCCGCCCTGCACTTCGTTCTCCAACATGGCTCCGGCCTCGACCCGACGTTCGCGGGACCGCCGGACGGGAAGCGGGCGCTCGAGGACGCGATCGAAGCGTGGCGCTCGTGGGCAGAACTGCACGACTCCTACGACGGTGCCTATCGCGCGGAGGTGCACCGCAGCGGCATCGTGCTGCGTGCCCTCACCTACGTGCCGAGCGGCGCGGTTGTCGCCGCGCCGACGACGTCGCTGCCGGAGGTGCTCGGCGGCGACCTGAACTGGGACTACCGCTACGTCTGGCTGCGCGATGCGAGCCTGACGCTGAAGGCGCTCTGGGTCGCCGCCTGCCCTGACGAGGCCGAGCACTACTTCGGGTGGATGGCGCGTGCGGCCGGCGGCTACGGCGACGGGCACGTGCAGGTCATGTTCGGGGTCGAGGGCGAGCGCGACCTGACCGAGCACGAGCTCGAGCACCTCGCCGGCTACCGCGGGAGCGCGCCGGTGCGCGTCGGCAACGACGCCTGGACGCAGACGCAGCTCGACGTCTACGGCGAGGTGCTGGAAGCGGCCTGGTTCCTCCGCGATCAGCTCGAGGAGCCTGCGCCCGAGACCGCGCGGTTCTTGTGCGAGCTCGCGAACACGGCGGCGGCGCGCTGGCGCGAGACGGACGCCGGGATCTGGGAGGGACGCGAAGGCGAGCGCCACTACCTCAGCTCAAAGCTCCTGTGCTGGGTCGCGCTCGACCGGGCGGTCAAGCTGGCGGGCCGCCTCGGTACCGACGCGCGGCCCGAGGTCTGGGCAGCCGAGCGTGACGCCGTCTCGCAGGAGATCCTGGAGCAGGGGTGGAACGAGGACCTCGGCGCCTACACGGGCGCCTTCGGCTCTAACCAGCTCGACGCAAGTGCGCTGCTCCTTTCGGTGATGGGGTTCACGCCCGCGCCCGAGCAGCGCCTCCGCCGCACGATCGACACGATCGAGCGGGAGCTCGCCGCGGACGGCCTCGTCCGCCGGTGGACGGACGCCAAGGACGGCGCCTTCTTCATCTGCTCCTTTTGGCTTGCGAATGCGCTCGCGCGCGGCGACGAGGCCGAGCGGGCGCGCGCCGTGTTCGACGCGGCTATCGCGCACGCGAACGACGTCGGCCTGCTCTCCGAGGAGCTCGACCTCGAGCGGCAAGAGCTGATCGGGAATTTCCCGCAGACGTTCTCGCACGTCGGCCTG
>JACDGR010000510.1 GCA_013821525.1 Actinomycetota bacterium | reverse complement strand
GCGCGACGCCCTCGATCGTGATGTCGCCGCCGGTGACGGCCGCCATGCCGATGAAGCTCCCGACCTCGATGTGCTCCGGCCCGATCGAGTAGGCGCCGCCGAAGAGAAGCTCGACGCCGCGAATGTGCAGAACATTCGAGCCGATGCCTTCGATCTTCGCGCCGAGCGTGTTCAGGAACCGGCAGAGATCCTGGACGTGCGGCTCGCTGGCCGCGTTCGAGATCATCGTCTTGCCGGGCGCGAGCGTTGCGGCCATCACAGCGTTCTCGGTCGCCATCACGGACGGCTCGTCGAGGTGGATGTGGCTGCCCTGCAGGCTGCCGGTCAGCTCGTAACGCTCGCCGAACTCCAGACGTGCGCCCAGCTCGGCGAACGCGTGGATGTGCGGGTCGAGCCGACGGCGGCCGATCACGTCACCCCCGGGCGGCGGAACGCTCGCACGGCCGAAGCGGGCCAGGAGCGGACCGGCGAGCAGGAACGATGCGCGGATGCGGCTCGCTAGCGCTTCGTCGACCTCGAACGTCACATCCTGTGCGTGCACGCGGACCTCGTTCGAGCCGAGCCACTCGATGTCAGCGCCGAGGTTCTGCAGGAGGCCGAGCATCGTGTCGACGTCGCGAATGCGCGGGACGTTCGCGAGCGTCACCGGCTCGTCGGTCAACAGGCACGCGGCGAGGATCGGGAGAACGCCGTTCTTGTTGCCGGACGCTCGAACTCGGCCGCTCAGACGGTGGCCCCCCTCGATCACGAAGGATTCGGCGGCAGGTCTGACGACGGTCGAGGTCACGGGCGGAACTATGGTAGAGGTTCGCTGTGACCCCGACCCGCGAACAAGCCTGGGCGACGCTGACTCGCTACACGAAGGGCGAGGCACTGCTCCGCCACGCCCTCGCAGTCGAGGCTTCGACCGCGTCGTACGCCGCGCGGTTCGATGGTGACGAGACTCTGTGGCGGGTCGCTGCGCTCCTGCACGACTTCGACTACGAGATCCACCCGACGATCGAGAATCACCCGCAGGACGGCGAACCGATCCTGCGCGAGGAGGGCTACCCGGACGAGGTGATCGATGCGGTGCTCTCCCACGCGAATCACCTCTCGGTACCGCGTGACACGGCGCTGAAGCGCGCGCTGTTCGCGTGTGACGAGCTGTCGGGCTTCGTGCATGCATGTGGCCTCGTGCGACCAACGGGGCTCGAGGGTCTGGAGCCGAAGTCCGTCAAGAAGAAGTTGAAGCAGCCGTCCTTCGCCGCCGGTGTCTCGCGCGAGGACGTGTACGAGGGAGCAGCGCTGCTCGAGCTGGAGCTCGACGAGCACATCAGGAACGTCGTCGCGGCACTCCAGCCGATCGCCGGCGAGCTCGGCTTGCCGACCGCGGGCGCGTAGCACCGCGCGTGAGGCCGCACGTTCAGGCGAGCACGATCCGGGCTGATCGGTGGAACTCGTGTCGGAGAGCACCTCGGGCCACGCCGAAGGGCGACTGTTACTGAAACGTCGAGTGCAGCTCGTACCCGTACTCGCGGGCGGGCCGGTACGGGTGCGTTGCATCGGCGGGACCTTCTACTAGCAGAGGCTCGAGGATCTCTTCGACGAATTGTTCGCGCTGCGTGCGCGACTCCCAGACCTCATACATGCGGAAGACACCGTTGTCGTCGAAGCCTGCGCTGTGGTGCAGCGCTCCCCCCGGTTGTCCGAGGTCGAACAGGCGGGCGCCGAGCGCGTCGTAGTTCACCGTGTCGCGATCGTCGCCGAAGTCAAACTCTGTGATGTGCGCGTATGCCACAAGCCCTCACTTGGTAGACCGCCAGCCTAAAGCCAAGACTCGGCGAGCGAGTTTCCGGTGACGACCGCCTGTGCGTACCCCCCGCGTCGGCCTTTCGCTGAAGCGTCGTGCCTTCTACGATCGGCTGCATGGCCGAGTTCGTCCCACCCGGCTTCGACGTCCCGCCCGGGCTCGAGACGTCCGAGTTCGTGCTCAGACCGCTGACGCCCGACGACAACGAGCCGGACTACAAAGCCTGGACGTCGTCGATGGAGCACGTCGCGGCGACGCCCGGGTTTGCCGAGGGCTCCTGGCCGCGAGAAATGACGATCGACGAGAATCGCGCCGACCTGCAGCGGCACGCCGACGACTTTTGCAATCGGACGGGGTTCACGTACACCGTGCTCGACCCGGTCAGCCGCGACGTGCTTGGGTGCGTCTACATCTATCC
>JACDGR010000085.1 GCA_013821525.1 Actinomycetota bacterium | reverse complement strand
GATGCGAGCGGCAGCAGGAGGCAGACCCAGGCGGCCGTCTTAACCACGGAGCGTCCTCAGCTTGTCGACGTCCAGCTCGACGTTGCGGCGCCCGAGCGCGACGATCAGTCCGAGCCCGACGACTACCTCGGAGGCGGCGACGGCCATCACCGAGATCGCGAAGACCTGGCCGTCGGCCTGGCCGTGCAGGCGCGAGAACGCGATCAGCAGGAGGTTGGCCGAGTTGAGCATGATCTCGACGGAGAGCAGGATGATCAGGGGCGAGCGGCGCAGCATCACACCGAGTGCGCCGATCACGAAGAGGAGCGCGCTCAGCACGACGTACCACTGGATGTCAGGCCCGTGCATCGACCTCTCCCGTCCGGTCGAGCGGGTCGTGCTGCCGTGCGTGGGAGCCGAGCACCACGCCGCCTACCGCGGCGACGAGCAGCACGATCGAGGTGATCTCGAACGCGAGCAGGTGGTCGGTGAGGAAGAGCTTGCCGATCGCCTCCGGTGATCCGAACGAGCGGTCGACGCGCGCGGGCTTCGAGAGGAAATCGCCCGCCTTCAGGCCGACGACGACGCACACCTCGGCGAGGATCGCTCCTCCCGCCAGCACGGCGCCGACGATCTGCCACGACGGGCCGCCTGACCACGGCGAGTCCTCGCTGCGGTCGCCGAGGTAGGCGATCACGAACAGGAACATCACCATCACGGCGCCGCCGTAGACGAGCACCTGGCCCGCGGCGACGAACTCACCCGAGAGCAGCAGGAACAGCACGGCGAGTGACGCGAGGTTGCCGATCAGCGAGAGCGCCGAGTAGAACGGGTTACGGAAGGAGACGACCGCGAGCGCGCTCGCGAGACACGCGAACGCCGCCACCACCCAGACGGCCCAGACGAGGAAGTTCGCCACTACGAATGATCCTTGTAGTAGGGGATCGGGGTGTCGTAGAGGTCACGGTCGGCGACCGGCACCCGCTTGCGCGGGGGCGCGAGCAGCATGTCCTTCGTGTAGATCAGGTCGTCGCGGTTGTACTCGGAGATCTCGAACTCGTTGCCGAGCGTGATCGCGTCGAACGGGCATGCGAGCTCGCAGTAGCCGCAGAAGATGCAGCGCGAGAGGTTGATCTCATAGATGCGCGCGTAGCGCTCGCCCGCGGAAACGCGGTTCTCTGCAGTGTTCTCCGCCGGCACGACGCGAATGCAGTCGGCCGGGCAGGCTGCGGCGCAGAGCGAGCAGCCGACGCACTTCTCGAGGCCGTTCTCGTGCTTGTGCAGGCGATGGCGCCCGCGGTAGCGCGGATACACCGGCCGCTTGTACTCCGGGTACTGCTGCGTGAGCGGCTTCTTGAACACCTGCTTCAGCGTCACGCCGAAGCCCTTCAGGGTGTTGGGAACGACGAAGCTCATGAGGCGCTCACTTGATCAACACCACCAGGAATGCAGTGACGAGGGCGTTGACGGTTGCAACCGGGAGCAGCACCTTCCAGCCGAAGCGCATCAGTTGGTCGTAGCGCAGACGCGGTTGTGAGGCGCGCAGCCAGATGAACAGGCCGACGAGGATGAAGAGCTTGAGGGTGAACCAGACGGGTCCGAACTTGTCGAGCGAGTGCACCCACGGGAAGTGGTAGCCGTCGAAGAAGAGGGTCACGCAGAGTCCGGAGAGCGTCAGCAGGTTCACGTACTCGGCCGCCTGGAAGAGCCCCCAGCGCATCCCCGAGTACTCGGTGTGGTAGCCGGCAACGATCTCCGTGTCGCCCTCGGGCAGGTCGAACGGCGCGCGCGAGGTCTCGGCCGTGCCGCCGATCAGGAACACGACGAGACCGACCGCCTGCGGGATGAAGAACCAGAGCGTCGTCTGCTGCTTGGCGACGATGTCGGTCAGGCTCAGCGACTGGCCCATCAGGACAACGCCGAGGACGCTCAGCGCGAGCGAGACCTCGTACGAGACGAGCTGTGCGCAGGTGCGCATCGCGCCGAGCATCGAGTACTTCGACTGCGAGGCCCAGCCGCCGACGATGAAGCCGTAGATGCCGATCGACCCGAGCGCGAAGATCAGGATCAGCGAGATCGGCAGGTTCGCGACCTCACCCTGGATGTACTTGCCGCCCACGGTCCAGCCCGCGCCGAACGGCAGCACGCTGAAGGCAAGGAGCGCCGTGAACATGGAGACGACCGGCGCGATGATGTACAGCGGCTGCTTCGCCGCCGACGGTGCGAACGCTTCCTTGCGAATCAGCTTCAGGAGGTCGGCGATCGGGACGAGCAACCCCTTGGGGCCTGCGCGGTTCGGGCCGTAGCGGTTCTGCATGCGTCCGAGCAGCTTTCGCTCGAACCACGTCGTGAACGCGAAGAACACCATCACGACGTTGATCACGAGGAACGCCTTCGGAATCGTGATCCACCACGGTTCGTGCACTAGGGCCTGACCTCGACGGTCGGGTGGAGATCGCCTGCGTGGTCGCGTGCGATGCGCACCGCGCCGGGGAGGAGATCGCGCGCAACCTGCGCGCGTAGCTCCAGTGACGTGCCGTTCGACGAGACGGTGACGGTCTGGCTGTTGCGGATCCCGCGCGTCTGCGCGTCCTCGCGCGACAGCTCGACGACCGGGTCCGGCCGCTGGAACGCGAGCTCCGGGGTGCGCTCGACCGCCGCGCCCGAGAACAGCGGGCGGTAGGCGACGAGACGGAGCCCCGGGCTGCGCTCCGCTTGACCCTGAGTTTGTGTGGAGTCCACACTAAGTCGAGGGGTTTGCGCCTCGGCCGCGAGCGGCGGGAGCGTGGCGTGCTCGCCCAGCTCGGCGTAGGTGACCCCGCCGTAGCAGCGCTCCGAGACCTCGTCGAAGAGCACGGAGGCGTGGGGTGAGAGCTCGACGTCGAAGCGCTCGCCGAGCTTCGAGAGCCACGCGAGCACGTCGGGCACAGGTGCGACGACGGCGCGGCGCTGGCGCTGCAGCCTGCCCTCCAGGTTGACGGTCGTGCCGTCGCGCTCCAGGTAGCTCGTGCCCGGGAGAACGAGGTCTGCGATGCCGCGGAAGCTCTCCTCGAACATGCCGATGCCGATCACGGTCTCGGCCTCGGCGGCGAGCGCGCGCACGCTCGGGTCGGTTGCCGCTTCGTCGCCGGAGATGATCAGCACCCGCTGCTTCTCGTCGACCGGTTCCTCGTCGCCGGCGGCACTCCACGCATCGGCGACGCCACGGCCGTTCGGCGTAAACGGGAGCACGTACACGTGCTCCGCGACGATCCCAGCCGCCTTCGCTGCGTCGTCGGTGATCAGCGCACCGACCGCACCCGTCGGCACGCCATAGGAGACGGTTGCGCCGGAGCGTCGGGCGGCCTTGATCCAGAGGTCGACGATCGGCGCGCGCTCGACGACCGGCACGTCGGAGAGGACGGCAATCGTCTTCGTGCCGCGAATGGCCGAGAGTGGCGAGCCGCCGAGCTGGGACGGCGTCTCGGGCAGCACCGCGTTGTGCGCCCCGAGGCCCTGCCGCAGGATCTTTGCGAGCGCGTAGGCCTCCTCGACCGACTCCCCACCGGAGAGAGCCGTGGCCGTCGTCGTGCCGCTCTCGCGCAGCAGGCGCTCGACCTCGTCGATCGCGTCCTCCCAGGAGCTCGCTTCGAAGCGGCGGAGGCCCCTCTTGCGCAGCGGCGTCGTGATCCGATCGCGCGCTTCGAGGTGATCGAACGCGTAGCGACCCTTGTCGCAGAGCCAGCCCTCGTCGACCTCAGGGTGATTGCGCGAGAGGACGCGCTTCACCTTGCCCTCGCGCGTCGTCGCCGTGATGTTGCAGCCGACGGGGCAGAGCCCGCAGACCGTCGGGACGTTCTGGATCTCCCAGGGCCGCGCCTCGAAGCGGTACTGCGTCGAGGTGAGCGCACCGACAGGGCAGATCTCCGTGACGTTCCCCGAGAAGTGCCCCTTGTACGGCTCGTCCTCGAAGGTCGCAATCACCGACGAGGCGCCGCGGTTGATCGCGACGAGCTGCCCGTCCTCGGCGACCGATTCGCTGAAGCGGGTGCAGCGGTAACAGAGGATGCAGCGCTCCCGGTCCAGCGCGATCAGCGGCGAGATCGGGATCGGCTTCTCCATCGTGCGCTTCGGGAAGCGCATGCGCGTGTTGCCGGGGCCGTAGCGGAACGTCAGATCCTGCAGCGGACACTCGCCGCCCTTGTCGCAGACGGGGCAGTCGAGCGGATGGTTGACGAGGATGAACTCGAGCGTCGCGTTCTGGCCCTCGGCCGCCTGATCCGACGTGCGCGCGGTCTTCACGACCATGCCGTCCTGCGCCGTCAGCGTGCAGCCGGCCTGCAGCTTCGGCATGCCCTCGACCTCGACGAGGCACATGCGGCAGGCGCCGACCGGTGGCCCGAGCCGCGGCTCGTAACAGAAGACCGGGATCTCGATGCCGGCGGCCGCAGCCGTCTCGACCATGCCGGTGCCTTTCGGCACCTGGATCTCGCGCTCGTCGACCTTCACCGTCACGAGGTCGGCCTGCGGCTCGCTCACGCCGGCACCTCCGCAACAGGCGAATGGGTGTGCATCTGGATCGGCGCGAGCACGCCGTCGAGCGACGACTCGCCGCCGAACGGGCACGCGCCGTTGTCGATGTGCGCCTGGAACTCGTCGCGGAACTTCGCGACGTAGCTCGCGATGATGATCGCGTCGGAATCGCCGAGCGGGCAGAGGCACTTGCCGTTGATCCGGTCACACACGCTCAGCAGCAGGTCGAGGTCGCCCTGGGTCGCACGACCGTCCTCGAGCTTACGGAGTATCGCCGTCAGCCAGCGGGTGCCCTCGCGGCACGGCGTGCACTTACCGCACGACTCGTGCTCGTAGAACTCGGACCAGCGAATGCCGAGCTGCACGATGCAACAGCGGTCGTCGAGGACCACGATGCCCGCCGAGCCCATCGCCGTGTGCACCTGTGCCAGGGAGTCGAAGTCGTAGCCGACGTCGATCTCCCCTTTGGTGAGGATGACCGTCGAGGAGCCGCCCGGTACGACGGCCTTCAGCTCGCGGCCGTCCGGGATTCCCCCGCCCAGGCTGTAGACGATGTCCTTGATCGACATCCCCGGCTCGATCTCGTAGTTGCCTCCGTGCACGACGTTGCCCGAGAGCGAGACGACGCGCGAGCCGCGCGTGTTCGGCACGCCGAGGGATGCGTACTCCGCGCCGCCCATCGCGATCACCGGCGGGACGGTCGTGATCGTCTCGACGTTGTTGACGACGGTGGGCGATGCGTAGAGGCCGGAGATCGCCGGGAACGGCGGCTTGGAACGCGGCTGGCCGCGCTTTCCTTCGAGCGACTCGAGCAGCGCAGTCTCCTCGCCGCAGATGTAGGCGCCGGCCCCGCGGTGCACGACGATCGTTACGTCGCCGCGGATGTCGGGGCGATCCTTCAGCTCCTCGAGTGCGCCGACGAGGATCTCGTACGGGCCGCTGTACTCGCCGCGGATATAGACGAAGACGTGCTGCGAGTCGATCGCGTGCGCGGTGATCAGACAGCCCTCGATGAAGCGGTGCGGGACGCGCGAGAGGATCTCGTTGTCCTTGAAGCTGCCCGGCTCCGACTCGTCGGCGTTGACGACGAGGTAGTGCGGCTTCGGTAGCTGTTCCTTCGAGGGCACGAACGACCACTTGCGGCCGGCGGGGAAGAACGCGCCGCCGCGCCCGCGCAGCTCGGAGGTGATCAGGTCTTCCGTGACCGCCTCCGGCGTCATCGCGCGAGCCTTCGCGAGCGCGGCGTAGCCACCGGTCGCCTCGTACTCCGCGAGCTCGGTCGTCGCGTTCTCGAGGACGATGTCAGGCGCCACGCAGCTCCTCCACGATCGCAGGGACGTGCTCGGCGCTGACGTGGGTGCGGTAGTGGTGATCGACGGCGACGATCGTCGCCCAGCCGCAGCCACCGAGGCACTCGACGGCGCGCAGCGTCACCTTGCCGTCGTCGCTCGTCTCGCCCGCGCGGCAGCCGAGCTCGGACTCGAACGCCTCGACGACGCGCTGTGCGCCGACGACCGCGCACGACACGTTCGTGCACACCTCGACGAGATGCTCACCGACGGGCGCCAGGTGAAGCTGGTCGTAGAAGGATGCAACGGACTTGCAGTAGGCGGGCGTCAGCTCGAGCGCCTCGGCCACCTCGCGCAGGGCATCGGGCGACAGCCAGCCATGCTGCCCCTGCGCGAGCCGCAGCGCCGGCAGCACCGCGCTCCGCGAATCGTCCGGGTACTTCGCGCGCTCCTCCTGGATCGCCTCGTACAAGCTGTTTTCCGCTTCAGCGCCGGGAAAGCCGGCGCCCGCGCTCCCAGCCGGCTCCGTCGAGCCTACGCCGGTCATCTGTCCACCTCGCCCATCACGGTGTCGAGCGAGCCGACGATGGCGATCATGTCGGCGATCAGCGCGTCCTGCATCATCGTCGCCGTCGCTTCGAGCGCAACGAACGACGGTGCGCGGAACTTGACGCGCCACGGCTTCGGGCCTCCTTCGGAGCAGATGTAACAGCCGAGCTCGCCGCGCGGCGACTCGATCGCGACGTAGACCTCGCCCTCGGGGACGCGGAAGCCTTCGGTGACGATCTTGAAGTGGTGGATCAGCGACTCCATCGAGGTGTGCAGCTCGTGCCGAGGCGGCAGCACCACCTTGCGGTCGTCGGAGATCCACGGATCGCCTTCCATGTTCTCGAGGCGGTCGAGGCACTGCTCGACGATGCGAACCGACTCGCGCATCTCCTGCATGTGCACGCGGTAGCGTGCGTACACGTCGCCCTCCGGGAAGACCGGGACGTCGAAGTCGACCTGGTGATAGGCGAGATAGGGCTCGACACGGCGCAGGTCCCATTCGACTCCGGACGCGCGCAGCACAGGCCCGGACTGGCCGAGCGCGATCGCGTCGGGGGCCGAGAGCAGCCCGATTCCCTCTGTCCGCTCGAGCCAGATCTTGTTGCGCGTCAGCAGCGTCTCGTAGTCGTCGACCGCCTTCGGCATCCACTCGCAGAACTTGCGCGCCTCGGGGTAGAAGCCGCGCGGGATGTCCTCGGCAAGCCCGCCGACCTGGAAGTACCTCGTATGCATTCGGTAGCCGGTGACGAGCTCGAAGAGGTCGAGGATCAGGTCGCGCTCACGGAACGCGTACCAGAACATCGAGATCGCCCCCAGCTCGAGCGCGGAGGTGCCGAGCCACACGAGATGTGAGTGGATCCGGTTGAGCTCGCAGAGCAACGTGCGCATCCACGTCGCCTTCGGCGGCACGGGCAGCTCGAGCAGCTTCTCGACCGCAGCGACGAACACGTACTCGTTGTTCTGGAACGAGACGTAGTCGATGCGCTCCGGGTACGTGATGCATTTCCACCACGTCTTCTGCTCCATGTTCTTCTCGAAGCCGGTGTGCAGGTAACCGACAACCGCCTCGAGGCCAGTCACGTCCTCGCCGTAGAGATCGACGACCAGGCGGAGCACGCCGTGCGTGGACGGATGGTTCGGCCCGAAGTTGACCGTCATCACGTCACCGGTCGCGAGCAGCTCAGCCGTCGTCTTCAAGACGGTCGGGATCGGGTACGGGATGCGTGTCCCGTCGTAGATGGGTGAGCGCGTGCGCTCGCGTGCGACGGCGATGACTAACGCTCCTCGGAGAAGCGGACTGGCTCGCCGCCGATCGGATAGTCCTTGCGCAGCGGATGCCCTTCCCAGTCGTCGTCGAGCAGGATCCGCTTCATGTTGGGATGACCGGTGATCGCGATGCCCATCAGGTCATAGGCCTCGCGCTCGTGGAAGTCGGCTGTCGGCCAGATCTCGATCACTGTCGGAACCGGTTCGCCCTCGTCGACCCACGTCTGGAGGCGCAGCCGGCGTGGGCTATCCGAGACCGAGAGCAGGTGGTAGTTGATCGCGAAGCGCTTCGGCTTCGGGAGCGGCACGACCTGCAGGCCCTGGGTCATCGGCGAGTTCAGGTTGCGGCCGGCGGCGATGTTGTTCGTACCGGTTCCGATGTAGCCAGAGACGCCGACCTCGCCCCAGCCGAGATAGTCGACGGCGGTGATGTCGGAGAGGAAGTTGAAGCCTTCCTGGTCGCGCAGGTGCAGCGCAGCCTCGGTCAGCTCGCCGATCTCGACCACGACCGTTACCTCGTCCTTGAGGTCGCGCATCTCAACGAGGCCCGGGACATCGGCCCACAGCCCTCCGCTACTCACGAGGCCACACTCCGCAGCTCGTAGGCGGGCGGCACGCCTGCCTTGATCGCTTCGTGCAGGCGCACGATCCCTTCGATCAGCTGCTCGGGGCGGGGCGGGCAGCCGGGCACGTACATGTCGACGGGCACGATCTTGTCGACGGACTGCACGATCGCGTAGTTGTTGAACATGCCGCCCGACGATGCGCACGCGCCCATCGCGATCACCCACTTCGGTTCGAGCATCTGGTCGTAGATCTGGCGGAGCGGCGCGGCCATCTTGTGTGAGACACGCCCGGAGATGATCAGGAGGTCGGCCTGCCGCGGCGAGCCGCGGAACGGCTCCATCCCGAAGCGCGCGATGTCGTAGCGGCTCGAGACGATCGACATCATCTCGATCGCGCAGCACGCGAGCCCGAAGGTGTCGGGCCACATCGAGTTGGTCTGCGCCCAGGCGACCGCCTTGGCGAGGGTCGTCAGCCCGACCTTCTGCTCGAGGTCGGCGACCTCGTCCTCGAACTTGCTCGCCTTGCCCGGCCAGAGCAACCGCTCCGAGTTCAGGCCCATCTCTCTGAGCGGCTTGTCTAGCGCCATTCGAGCGCACCCTTTCGCCAGATGTAGACGTAGGCGACGAGGAGGATCACGAGGAACCCGAGGAACTCGACGAAGCCGAACCACGAGAGCAGGTGGAGGATCACTGCGAGCGGATAGAGAAAGACGATCTCGATGTCGAAGAGGATGAAGAGCATCGCGGTGAGGTAGAAGCTGACCGTGAAGCGCTGCCGTTCGGGCGGCCCTTGCGAGACGCCGGACTCGAACGGGATCGTCCGCGCGCGGACGCGCCGATGCGGTCGCTGCGCGAACTTGAAGCTCCCGATGATCATCGTTGCCGGGATCGCGAGGGCGAACACCCCGTAGATCGCAAACGGCAACCAGCTGTTGAACAACCTGCCTCCCTGGAACTCTCGGGCGGTGACGCTAGCACCATCGACTTGTGCGGCACGAACCCAACCGCAATCCGAGGAGCGAAGCGCGCTACAGGTGTCACGAAGTCCGATCCGCACGGGGGGTTCCGGCGGGGGCTTTTGCGGGTACACTGCGAGAGCGATGGCGACGATCGAACAGACGAATCCCGGCACCGACGAGACCACTCTCGTCACGCTGACCGCCCGGGCCGCCACGAAGGTGACGGCGATCATGTCGGAGGAGCCGGCCGGTGATGCCGAGGTCCTGCGGATCGCCGTCCAGGGTGGTGGCTGCAGCGGTTTCGAGTACGCGCTCGGTTTCGACCGCGGTGCGCAGGCAGGCGACCACGAGATCGAGTTTCACGGGGTGAAGGTCGTCGTCGACCCGTTCAGCGCGCCCTATCTCAAGGGCTCGACGATCGATTTCCTCGAGACGCTCAAGGAGTCCGGCTTCAAGATCGACAACCCGAACGTCACCTCGGCGTGCGGGTGTGGGTCGAGCTTCCAGATGGCCGAGGGGGAAGAGGCCCCGGCCGTCGACGACGGCTGCGGCAGCTGCGGCCACGCGCACTGAGCTTCGGGTGGGCTGAGCTTCGGGCGTACTGAGCTTCGGCTCGTCCCCTGACGCGGTCAGCTAGGAGCCGCGCGTTGGGCGTCAGCACGCTGTCAGGCGCGCTCAGGCGCGCTCGGGACGGGCTCGCTGGGCATGGCGCACCGTAAGGGTCGCACCTCCTGTGGTCGCGGCGGGCCGATCCGACACCCCGTCAAGTATTTCTGACGAACACCCATTCTGGTGGGAGGGCGTAGGATCGGTCGGTGCCAGGCGGTCTGTTCGCGGTCATCGTCATCGTCTTCGTAGTCGTCGCTGTCGTGGTGGTGCGACGCACCCAGCGCGGGGCGATCGTCGCGCGGCTGCCGTTTGCCGAGGGGGAGCAAGTGATCCTCGAGGAAGCGGGCCTGAAGCTGTTCCACAAGTTTCGCCAAAACGCGGTTCGCGGCGGTGGGACGACCACGTACCGCGTGCGGTCGATCCTTACGGACCGACGCGTCTTCCTTGCCAGTGGCGGCCCGGAGGGCAAGCACAAGTTCGTGATCCTGATGATCCTCGATTACACGACCGCCGCGCCCTCCGTCGGCGAGACGGGGTACGCGGCGTACCTCCAGAAGTTCGCGCTCGGCAACGGCTATCCGACCTACCCGTGCGCTGCGGGCGACGTCAGCGTCGAAGAACACGCTGGGGATACGGGCCTTCGCGTCATCGTGCCGTTCCCCGAGGCAGGTTCAGGCTGGGGCGCTCCGCCCGAGGTGCGGCTCTCGACACCGCAGGCCGCAAAGTACGAGGCCGCGATTCGCGGTGCGCCCGAAGGGCACGCGCCGGCCGGTTTCGTCAGCTAGCCCCAGGTTCGTCGGCTAGTAGGACTTTGTTGGTTCGTTGAAGGGTCCCGTTTCCGGCCGGCGAATGGTGTCCGCGTTGGCGGTCATCGTTTGAGGAGGAGACGGATGGGAATCGCGGGCCTGGAGATGGTGGCGAGTGAGC
>JACDGR010000509.1 GCA_013821525.1 Actinomycetota bacterium | reverse complement strand
TAGATCGCCTGCGGGTCGAGCTCGCCGGCGATCGACTCCTGCACGCTGTTGATCAAAGCCAGTTCGGCGTTCCGCTGCTGGGTCTCCTGGACGAGGCGCGCGTTCTCCAGCGCGGCGCTGATGCTGCCCGCGAGCGTGACGAGAAGCCTCTGATCAGACTCCCTAAAGACGCCTTCCCGATCGACATTCTGCAGCGAGATAACCCCGGACGGCCGCGCGGCGGTGAAGAGTGGGACGAAGAGGACCGACTTCGGCGCCTCGCCGGCGATCGCCGTCGGGTTGCCGTACCGCTCGGCGGCGGCCGCGACGTCCTCGTTCACGAGCAGCGGCTCACCCGTCTCCAGCACGTGCTTCCGGAATCCCAGCACCGGTATCGGATCGATCGCGAAGCGCTCGCCGCGCTCGACCAAATAGGGGAACTCGAGCAGTCCGGTCGCCTCGTCGTACGTCGAGATGCTGACAGCCTGAGCGTCGTAGACCTCTCCGATCCTGTCGCCGACGACCTCGTAGATGGTCTGTGGATCAAGCTCGCCGGCGACCGCAGCCTGCACGCCGTTGATCAACGCGAGCTCGGCGTTCTGCTGCCGCGTCTCGTGCACGAGCCGGGCGTTCTCGAGCGCGACGCTGAGGCTGCCGGCGAGCGTCGAAAGCAGCTGCCGGTCGGACTCGCTGAACGCATGCTCCCGATTAATGTTCTGGAGTGAGATCACGCCCGTCGCCCTGCCCTCGGCGACGAGCGGCACGTAGAGCACCGACTTCGCCATCTCCCCCGCGAGTACCGGGTTGCCGTACAGCTCCCCCGCTTCGATGACGTCCTCGTCGATCAGCAGCGACTCCCGCGTCTCCATCACGTGCTTGCGAAAGCCGATCAGCTGGATCGGCTCATCCGGGAAGCGCACGCCCCGCTCGATCGCGTACGGGAAGGAGATAAGCCCTGACGACAGCTCGTACATGCCGATGTCGACAACCTGTGCGTCGAAGACCTCCTGGATCTTGTCGCCGACGACGTCATAGATCGCCTGCAGCTCGAGCTCGCCGGCGAGCGCCTCCTGGACGCTGTTAATCAACGCGAGCTCGGCGTTCCGCTGCCGGGTTTCCTCGATCGCGCGCGCGCGTGAAAGCGCGACCCCGATGTGCTGCCCGACGAACGCGAGCAGCTCTTTGTCGTCTTCGGTGTACGTGACGTCGCGCGTGTACGACTGCACCGTCACCACGCCCAACACGCGTCCCTCGGCCCTCAGCGGGACCCCGAGCCAGGTCGACTCTTCGGTAGCGATCCCCACCAGCTCGATCTCGCCCCGCTCGATCAGCTCGTGCGTCCGGTGATACGCAATGAGCTGCGGCTCGCCCGTCCGGAGGACGTACGCCGTCGTCCCTCTGGCCTCGCCCTCGCCAAACGCGTACCACTGGTTCGGGTCCGGGACGTCGAGGTCGACCTCGTCGACGTAGTACGGCCAGCTGATCAGCTGCCGCTCGTCGTCGTACTGCGCGATGAAGAAGTTGTTCGCATACATGAGTCCGCCGACGACGGCATGCACCTCGCGGTAGAACTCGTGGATATCCTGCGCCGAGCTCGCGAGCTCAGCGATCCGGTAGAGCGCCGCCTGCGTGCGCTCGGCTCGCCCGTCGTCGACAGGGACCGTCACATCCTTGCGTCCTCGAACCGCAGCACGCCTCCCAGTATCCTCTACAACGAGAACCCCGTCCAGCATGCCCTGCGGCTCGGCGAACGGTCGGCCGGTCAGTCGTTGGGTCTCGGCGATCGCCTGCTCGACCGTCTCGATCGCGTCGCGGTGATTCTGTGTGGTGGAGACGTGCCAGCCGAGCTCGAGCTTCGATCAAGAGTCGGCGACGCCGCCGATCCGCCAGATGCCGCCCCGCGTCGTTTCGAACTCGCTGAAGTCGAGCTGCCAGACCTGGTTCGGCCCCGACCGCCGCACGACCAATGCCGCCCTGCGCGCGTGGGCGAGCTGCCGGCGCTCGGCCTGGCAGTCGATCGGTGCACCCGACCTGAGCGTCGAAGCGCCCGAAGCACCGTCGACTCGGGCGCCCGATGGCCGTCGACGCGCATCAGCATCGCCAGCCTGCGGTGCCCCCAGGCCGGAAAGCGATCCGCGTAGGCGATCGCCGTCGGCTCGACCCGGTCGCGCTGCGGCGCCGGCCACCGCCCCTTCTATGGACGGCACTTACGCTGCCGTTGCTTGCAGCTGCGGTAGGAGG
>JACDGR010000508.1 GCA_013821525.1 Actinomycetota bacterium | reverse complement strand
GCCTCGGCGTCCTTGACGGAGCGGAAGATCCGATACTCGGCACCCTTGCCCTCGACGAGCCGCTGGAACGTTGCTTGCTCCTCGGACTGCTTCCCGGTCGGCGTCTTGATCTCGAGAAAGAATGCGCGTCCTCGGTAGATCGCGATGAGATCCGATCCGCCCGGCGTCCCGACGCCGTACACCACCCATGAGCCTCTGATCTCTGCGCGCCCACAGTTGTTCCGGAACACGACCAGTTCCGGATCACGGCCGAGCGCTAGACGGATACGATCTTGAAGCGCTCCCTCGCTCATGGTCGCCACCTCAGTTTGGCTGTCACGATCTTCGCGTGCGCCTTGCGGACCCAGCCGAATGATCGCTGCGTTCGCGCCGCTGCGTCCTGCAGGTTGACGCGCAGGCGATCCTCGCCGCTCATCTCGACGACGTTCTCGCCAACGACCGTGACGCTCTTGATCTCTTTGCTACGCGTTCCGCCGCACTGCGGACAGGCGAGCGATGCGGTCGGCTCATAGCAAGCACCACACGTCATGCACTGGCGGACGGCTACGCGGTCACTGGTTCGGATCCCGTCACCTTCGAGCGTGTAGAACCGTTCGAGGTCGGGTGCGCCGTACTCGAGTGCGGACCCGCAAAGATCCACGACCGTTGCAGACGTCTTGCCCTCGGCGGGCCGCAGGATGCGACCGACACATTGCAGGTAGACGCCGACGTGGCCGATCTTGCGAGCGAGGATGCAGACGGCAACGCCCGGATCGTCGAAGCCTTCGACGAAGATCTGGACGTTGGACACGACGCGGATCTCGCCAGCCCGGAACCGCCTGAGAATGTCCGCACGTACCGCGTCCGGCATATCTCCGTCGATCGAGGCGGCTACGACACCCGCTGCGTTGAGCTCGTCAGCGACAGCCTTGGAGTGCGCCACGTCGACGCAGAACACCACCGCTCGCTGGGCGCGCGCGTGCATGTGGTAGGCGTCCGTGACGCTGGTCGCGAGTTGTCCGGCGCTGAGCGTGCGCGTCGGAGCGAACACGCGACACGGCGCCAGGTGCCCGAGGTCCGTGAGCTCGCGGACGGTTGGGCCGATTACGAGACCGTCGAACACTTCCCCGAGCCCGACTCCGTCGCCGCGCTGGGGGGTGGCCGTGAGACCGAGGATGTGCGCGTCGGGGTACGCCGCGACGATCCTGCGATAGGTGACAGC
Source organism: Actinomycetota bacterium (assembly GCA_013821525.1). GTDB lineage: Bacteria > Actinomycetota > Thermoleophilia > Gaiellales > Gaiellaceae > PALSA-600. The sequence continues at coordinate 1,024 of JACDGR010000508.1, read as the reverse complement.
GACGCCGCGATGGCACTCGTCAAGGATCACGAGGTCGGCCGCGGGCAGTTTGTCTGCCCAACGTTCAGTGCTGAGCGTCTGGATGCTGGCGACCGTGACGGGCGAATCACCAGATCCGATGTCGTGCTCGGCGCGGATGAGCCGAAGGTTCGTTAGTCCCGCGGTCTCGAGTTTGGTAACGCTCTGTCCCAATAACTCGACGCGGTGCGCGACGAACAGTGCGCGCCGACCGCGCGCAACGGTCGCTTTGACGACCGCAGCGGCGACGACCGTTTTACCGGAGCCCGTAGGGAGAACGAGGCAAACGGATTTTTTGCCTGATCTGTAAGAGGCGCGCAGGTCCTCCATCGCCTTGGTTTGGTAGCTGCGAAGCTCTATCACTCCGCCCGCTCCCACGGCTCCGTCTGCTCTTCCCCCGCCGCCTCGAGCGGATCCACCAGCGCGAGCTCGACGAGACACAGCTCGAGCCGCGCGGCTTGCTCTGCGGGCATCGGGCGAGGCGGGTAGGCTGTCATCGTCACGGCCGGACCTCCGCATCCGCACATGCCGCGAGCCGCGCGATCAGCGACCGCGAGCGAGAATTCCAGCCCGCGCGATACGACCGCTCGGTCTCGTCGCCTTCGTGCGCGTGGAATTGCTCGTGCTGGAGTAGCTCGATAAGCTCGGCCGTGGTCACTGCGGACACTCCCTGTCCACTAGCGCCGTGATCAACGCGCCGATCGTCGTGCCGTTCGCCTTGGCGCGCAGTCGCAACGCGGCATAGATCTCGGGGCGAACCGAGATGGACTGATTCGGCCGCGGCTTGTATTTACGTTTACGTGGCATGTCAATTCCCCTCTGTCGTTGGCGGGTCGCGCTGGGTTAGCGAGACGCGTGCTGCTGCTGCGGCTTGCAGTACGTCACTGAGCCAGCCACCCCTTCGTCTGGTGACGCGTGGGAGCCGTGCTTCAGGACGATCGTGTCGAGATTGATAGGCGTCATGTCACTCCCCCAGTCGAAAAGTAAAACCGTTGTGGTGCCGAGC
>JACDGR010000507.1 GCA_013821525.1 Actinomycetota bacterium | reverse complement strand
AGATGGATCAGCGCCACGATCTGCTCGTCGCTCGCGAGGCCGAGGATGGCTCGCACCTCCGGCGCCGCGAATGCGCCGGGCGTCCTCCAGTAGCTCGCGAGACCCCGAGCGGTTGCACCGAGGAGGACGCCGTAGACCGCGCAGGCGACGGCGTGCAGATCCTCCTCGTCGGCGTGCGGGTCACCGGACAGCTTTGCGGTTGCGAGGACGAGCGTGGGAGCGCGACGGAGCTTCATCGCCTCCTTCTCGCCGCAGCACCCGTCGAGACGCGCCCGGGTCTCCGGGCCGAGGAGGCGGAAGCGCCACGGCTCGGTCAAATGATGGTTGGGTGCGAAGCGCGCGAGGTCGAGGAGTTCCTCGAGCGTGGCCTCGTCGAGCGGTTCGAGACCGTAGCGCTTGTGGGTTCTCCTGCCCCGGATCGCATCCCCGACGTCCACGGCCGCACCGTACCCGTCTGGTCTAATGGCTCTCTAGATGGCGAACATCGTCGAACAGCTCGCAGAGGACAAGGTCAAGCTCACCGTCGAGGTCCCGGCGCACGACGTGCACCACGCCGTCGAGCACGCGGCCAACGATCTAGCCGCATCGGTGCGCGTCCCGGGCTTTCGCCAGGGAAAGGTGCCGCGGCCGATCCTGATGCAGAAGATCGGCAAGGAGCGCCTCTACGCCGAAGCGGTCGAGAGTCACATCGGCGGCTGGTTCCTGAACGCTGCCACGCGCGCCCGGGTCAACCCCGTTGCCCAGCCGGCCTATGACTACGAGTTGCCCGCGAGTGAGAGCGAGGATTGGCGCTTCTCGGCGACCGTCGAGGTGCAGCCGAAGCCGGACCCCGCGGACTGGACGCAGCTCGAGGTGCCGAAGCACGAGGCGGAGATTCCTGCCGAAGCCGTGCAGACCGAGCTCGAGGCGCTGCAGAAGACGGTCGGCGAGCTGATTCCCGTCGAGGGCCGGCCGGCGGAGGACGGGGACACGGTTGTCGTCGATCTCGTCGCCGAGGACGGGACGGCGCAGCGTGACTACGTCGTCGAGCTCGGCTCGGAGCGGCTCGTCGAAGAGATAGAGAATGGGATCCGCGGCCTCTCGCCGGGCGAGTCACGCGAGATCGCGTACGAATTGCAGGACGCCGCGAGCCGGAAGGCGACGGTCGTCGTCAAGGAATTGAAGGAGCGCGTGCTGCCGCCGCTCGACGACGAGCTCGCGAAGACTGCAACCGAGTTCGACACCCTCGACGAGCTGCGCACCGACATCGAGTCGCGCCTGCGCGCGCAGATCGACGAAGAGCTCGACGGGATGTTCCGCGCAGCCGCGGTCGACGAGCTCGTGCGCGCCTCGAACGTCAACGCGGCCGGAGCGCTCGTCGAGACGCGCACCCGCGAGCTCCTGAATGGTCTTGCACGAAGCCTCGAGGCCCGGGGCATCGACGCCGGCACCTACCTCCAGCTGACCGGACAGTCGATCGAGCAGCTGAACGCGCGCCTCTACGCCGAGGCGTCGCTCTCTGTCGGGCGCGAGTTAATCCTCGAGGCAGTCGCGGACAAGCTCGGCATCGTCGTCACAGACGACGAGATCACGGACGAGTTGCGCGCCGGCGGTGAGAGCGAGGAGGACATCGCCGCGTTCATCGAGCAGGGTGGTGCCGATCGCGTACGCGACGACATACGGATGAAGAAGGCCCTCGACCGGATCGCGGCCGAGGTCAAGCCGATCGCGCCGGAGCTCCACGAGGCGCGCGAAGCACTCTGGACGCCGGAGCAGGAGCAGCCGGCAGAGACACCGAAACTTTGGACCCCAGGCGCGAAGGAGTAACTCACAGATGCCACTAGTTCCCATGGTCGTTGAACAGACGTCGCGCGGCGAGCGCGCCTTCGACATCTACTCGCGGCTGCTCGCCGAGCGCATCGTGTTCCTCGGCACGCCCGTCGACGATCAGATCGCGAACCTGGTCATCGCGCAGCTCCTGCACCTCGAATCCGAGGATCCCGACAAGGACATCTTCCTCTACATCAACTCACCTGGCGGCTCCGTCTATGCCGGGCTCGCGATCTACGACACGATGCAGTTCATCAAGCCCGACGTGCAGACGATCTGCGTCGGCATCGCAATGAGCATGGGCTCGCTGCTGCTTGCCGGCGGCGCGAAAGGGAAGCGGATGTCCCTGCCGAACTCACGGATCCTGATCCATCAGGTGTCCGGCGGCTTCCAGGGCCAGGGCACCGACATCGAGATT
>JACDGR010000084.1 GCA_013821525.1 Actinomycetota bacterium | reverse complement strand
GCCGTAGCCACCGCACTCAACAGCCGACCGCGCAAGACGCTCGGCTGGAAGACACCAGCCGAAGCGCTCAACGAGTATTTACAATCGACTCAACAAACCGGTGTTGCGACGACCGGTTGAACTCGGCTTGAACGCCCCTGTCGGAGTGATGGACAAGCTCGTCGATGCGGTGGCCGCGCCCGGAGCGGGCCCAGATCGCCTGCTCCAACGCGTCCAACGCCAGGTCGGAGCGCAGCGAGCGGGACGCCTGCCAGCCGACGATCATCCGCGAGTAGACGTCGATGATGAACGCGACATAGACGAAGCCCGTCCAGCTGCGCACATAGGTCAGGTCGGCGACCCAGAGCCGGTTCGGGGCGCCCGCTTTGAAGCGGCGATCAACGAGATCCCGCGGCCGCTCGGCAGCCTCGCCGGGGATCGTCGTGACCTTCGGCTTGCCACGCACAACGCCACGCAGCCCCAGATCGCGCATCAGCCGAGCCACCGTGCAACGCGCGACCCGGATGCCCTCGCGGTTGAGTTGCGCCCAGACCTTGTCGACCCCGTAGACCGCGAAGTTGTCGCGGTGCACCCGCGCCACCTGCGGCTTCAGCTCGGCGTCGCGTAGTGCTCGCGCCGACAACGGACGAGCCTTCGTGGCGTAGTAGGTGCGTGGGGCGAACTGCAAGACCCTGCAGATCGGCTCGACCCCAAAACGATCACGGTGCTGATCGATGTAGACGCTCACCTCCGCGTTCGACCGTCGAGCTCGGTCGCGAAGAAAAGCGACGCCGACTTCAGGATCTCGTTCGCCCGCCGCAGCTCGCGATTCTCACGCTCGAGCTCCTTCAGACGCTCCCGCTCATCAGTCGAGACGCCGGCACGGCGGCCCTCGTCGACCTCCGCCCGACGAACCCAATTGCGCAACGTCTCAGAACTCGGTCCGAACTTCTCCGCGATCGAGATGATCGCAGCCCACTGCGAGGCGTACTCGTGCTGATGCTCGAACACCATCCGCACAGCACGCTCACGAAGCTCCTGCGGGTACCTCCGTGAAGTATCTGACATGGCCCCACCCTCTCAAGGATCGGAGCCTGCAACTTTCCCGGAGCGGTTCACCGCTGCCTCAAGCGCTACCTCGCACGCAGCCTCTACCGCCTACTCGAACACGGAGCGCCACTGGCGACTTGACAAACATAGAAGCATCACTTGCGCAGGGAACCGCCTCTAGTTTGTGTTGATTCACTACAAACTAGGTTGCCACGCTGCGAACGGGACGACTTTGCGTGGAGTCCATACCAAGTCCCCCACCGAGGTGCGCTCGACTCTTAACCGGCCCGGCGATAGCGGATATGCGTGGCCAGCGGCGAGTGCAACACCTCGATGGGTTCCAGCCCAAACGACTCGACGCCGTCGAAGATCCGCTCTCCTGAGCCGAGCAGGACGGGAGCGATGTCGAGCGTCAGCTCGTCGATCACCCCGGCGACGAGTGCTTGCCGCACGGTCGCGGCGCCGCCCGCGATGTCTACACCGTCCTCGCCGGCCGTCTCACACGCCTGTGCGTAGGCCGCATCGAAGCCGCCGGTGACAAAGTGGAACGTGGTTCCGCCCTCCATCTCGATCGGCTCGCGGGCGTGATGGGTGAGCACGAACACGGGCGCGTGGTACGGCGGCTCAGGCCCCCACCAGCCGCGCCAGTCCTCGGCCCACGCACCGCGGATCGGCCCGAACATGTTGCGGCCCATGACGTAGGCGCCGCGCGGGCGCATGAGCCAGCCGGCCGCTGTCCCATCGGCCTCGTTGGCGCGCTCGTCGTCGAGGTGCCAGCCGTGAAGCTCCCTCCCGCCCTTGCCGAGTGGGTACTCCCGACTCTGCTCCGGCCCGGCGACAAAGCCGTCAAGCGAGATAGACATGTGGCAGGTCGTGTCCAAAGCAGGCCCCCTTCGAGATGATTGCGACGCAGTCGCGACAGCCTAGTCCGGCTCCTACGTCATTCTGCAGCGCAGGCCCAGGCGGCGGCTCTCATGGCTGCGGCCACGTCGGCGCGTCGATCACGCCGTCGAGACTCATGAACTCGTGCACCAGGATCGCGCCCATCTCACACCTCCGTGTCGTTTATCGCTTCGCCGTCCGCCGCTAGCTGTGGGCTCAACGCTTGATACGCGGGCTTGAGCTCGTCGAAGCGCTTGGCGGCGTCTACGGGCTCTTGTCCGGCCAGGTACCCGGCGAGATCTTCGACGTGGATCTGGAGTCCCGCACCGTATGCCCAGAGGAGCTCCAAGGAGACGCCGCTCTGCTCGACTACCAGGGTCGTCCCGTCGCCGTCCTCGCTCAGCGTGACCTCGGTGGCGTCCTCGCTCGGCTCATCTGGCTCCTTGGACTTGACCAGGAACCGTCGTCGAGGTTCGCACGCTTCGACGCGCCCGTCGCTCTCCCAGCCACTGGCACGCACGCGGGCGCGGAAGCGGCCGCCGAGTCGCAGCTCGCCCTCGACCTCCCCGTACCAGCGGGCAAGCCGCTCGCGCTCGGTGAGAGCAGACCACACATCGTCGATCCCGACCTCGAAGTGTTCCTCCATCCGAACGACGCCTTTGCCGTCGGCCGATCGCAGGTGTCCGATGACTCGGACGGCTCCCGATTCCTTGCCGGTCATCTCGTTCTCCTCACGGTCGAAGTAGCTTGGACAGGCCGATGCTCACCGAGCGAGGTGCCAGCCGTCCTCACCCTCCGACCACTCGACGGCAGAGGCTCGCTTGAAGATCAGGTCGTCCGGCTCGTTGCCCGACCAGACGCCGATCTTGTCGCTATCGGGGTAGACCGACACGGCCGGCACGCGCGCGTTCGAGAACATCAGCGTCCTCGCAGACGAGTCACTGCGGTTCATCACCTTGTGCGCTCCGTCCGCGCCGGCCGGAAAGCGGACGAGGTCGCCCCGCTGCAGGGTGTGCTCACCATCAGGTGCTCGCACGACGACCGTCCCCTCGACTACGAGGAGCCACTCGTCTTCGAACTCGTAGTGGTACGGGCTCGAACGTCGACCAGGCTCCAGGTGTAGATGAACATCATCGAGCCACTCGACCTCAACTGCTGGGCCACGTCGAGCCTGCCCTCAGGCTTGCCGACGTTGAAGATGTTGACCGATTGCACAGGCGACCCCTTTCAAGAGAATGTCATCGGGACGCTAACGACACAGCGCGGACGTCGATCCGTATCACCGCGCAAGCGTCCGCGGCCCAGTCGAGACCTCGACAGTGGACAGCCAGCCGCGCACCCGGCAGTCTTTCCGCTGATGCGCCACGTGATCAAGACGCCGAACGCTCCGGGCTCTCCGCTCTTCAGCCAGGCAGTGAAGGCCGGCGACTTCGTCTACGTGTCCGGCCTCGTCGGCATCGACGTGAGCACCGGCAACGTGGCTGGGCCGACGATCGGAGAGCAGACCCGGCAGTCGCTCACCAACTGCCAGACCGTCTTGCGCGAGGCGGGAGCGTCGCTGGACGACGTCGTTGAGGTCGGCGTGCTCCTGACGAATCCCGGCGACTTCGCGGGCATGAATGAGGAGTACGCGAGCTGGTTCGGAGACGCTCCGCCGACCCGCTACGTGTCAAAGCTCGGAGTCGAGCTGCCCGGGATCCTCGTCTCGATCCGCATGACCGCCTTCGTCGGCTGACCGGTCAGCCCGACGCGCCCATGTCCTTCGCCCGGCCATAGCGCACGGCGCGACGCACCTGCCGCGGATCGAGCCCCTGCTCGAGCAGCCGCTGGCGCAGCTCACCCTCGGAAGCCATCCGGAGAAACAGCCAGATCAGCACGCCAAGGGTGACGACCGAGCCCTCGGCCATCATCACGATCCCGCCGAGGTTCAGGTCGTGCGACGGCGAGATCCCCCACTCGGCCGCATGCCGGTACGGCGCATAGAACATGGAGCTCGACCACATGAAGACGTTGCCGAGCACAGTCTCGATCAACCGTACCGAGAAGATGAACCCGATCTTCACGCCCGTGCCGAACCACGCCGGCGCCGGCAGCGTCTCGAGCACCGGCTCCCAGATCAGGCACCCGCACGTGAAGAACAGCAGATGCTCGACCGCGTGTACCGGCGCGTTTTGGATCGCCGCGTCGTAGAGGTACGGGATGTGCCAGATGTAGAGGTCGGCAGCCCAGATCGGAAGCGCCACCAGCGGATGCGCGAGAATACGGAGCTTCTCGACGATCGGCAAGGCGAGCACCGGGCGCAGGAGCGGACCGGTCATCCCGGCGACGAAGCAGAGCGGCGCCAGGTCGCCGAGCAGCACGTGCTGCACCATGTGCATGAAGAAGAAGTGCTCCTCGCCGAGCGCGTCGATCGGTGAGTTGAGCGCCAGCACGACGAGGCCGATCCCCGTCCAGAAGCTCCACTGCCGCCAGCGCGGAAGCGGCTGGCCGCGCCGGGCGAGCGTCCGCGAGCGCCGCAGGTAGAGGAACGCCACGAGCAGCGTCGGCACGATCTGCAGCGGCTCGAAGGTCCACGGGGTCAGGAGCGACGGAGCATCCACCTCGGAGGGAAGACTAGAGACGTGCACCTCTTCCACTACCACCTGGTCACGTCGGAGCTGCGCACCGTCGAGGCTCGCTACCTGGGCCGGCTCGGCTTCGACCTGGTGGCCCGCCACGGCCGGATCGGCGGCGAGCACGTCTCATCCGAGCCGGGAACGGGGTGGGAGCAGCTCGACCGAGAGGCATTCAAGCTTCGGCTCTCCGCTCGAACGCGGCTCGGCGAACGTCGTGCTGCAGCCCGGCCACTGGCGCGTGCCACGTGTCGACCACCTCGGGATCGCGCTCGACGAGGACGAGTTCCAGGCGGTGCTCGGGCGGGCCATGGAGTGGAACCTGCGCGTGCAGGAGCACGGCGGCCGCCGCACCTTCGTCGCCACGAACGCCGGCTACCGCCTCGAGGTCATCCCCCGCGCGACTGGATCGACGCTCTGCTCGACGAGCAGGACGAGTTTCGCGTCGCGGAGCTCCAGCTCAGGGCTGACGAGCCGGCGGCGAAAGCCGGGGCGCTCGCCGATCTCCTCGGCCTCGAGGTGCTCGACGACGCGGTGCGCGTCGGCCGTGCCGTCGTCCGCTTCCTGCCCGGCGGCCCTGAGGGCCGGCCGGAGCTCTACGCCGAGCGGTTCGCATAGCGGTCCGACGGCGGTCGTAGACTCCACTCTCTGAAGGGACGGAACCCCAGCGACACGCCGGAGCCCGGCGGGCATTCCTACGGCGCCGCGGGCGTCTCGCTCGACACGGCCGTCTCGGTCGTCGACCGGCTGCGTGCCGCGGTCGAGTCGACCGGGGCGACAGGGTTCGGAGCCTTCGCCGGCCTCCATCCCCTCGGCGACGAGCGCCTGCTGGCCGCCTCGACCGACGGCGTCGGCACCAAGCTGATCCTGGCCCGTTCGCGCGGCCGCCTCCGCGACTGCGGCAGCGATCTAGCCGCGCACTGCATCAACGACGTCGCGACCTGCGGCGCAGATCCGCTGCTGCTGCTCGACTACGTGGCGGCGAACCGGATCGTGCTCGACGAGGTCGCCGACCTCGTCGACGGCGCCGCCGCGGTCTGCCGTCGCGCCGGGGTCGCGCTGATCGGCGGTGAGACGGCGGAGCTCCCGGGGATCTACGTCGAGGGGGAGCTCGACTTCGCGGGCACGTGCGTCGGTGTCGTCGCGCGCGCCGACGTGATCGACGGCTCGACCGTCGAAGCGGGAGACGTCGTGATCGGCTTCCCATCCGACGGCGTGCACGCGAACGGCTTCACGCTCGTGCGCAGCGTGCTCGAGGATGAGGACTACGACGGCGACGACCTGCTCGCCCCCACGCGGCTCTACCTCGAGGTGGCGCGCGCGTTGCGCGGACGGGCGAGGGCTTTTGCGCACATCACCGGGGGTGGCATCCTCGGCAATCTCGAGCGCGTTCTGCCCGACGGCGTCGAGGCCGAGCTCGACTGGGACGCGTGGCAGCGACCGCCCGTGTTTGCGTGGCTCGCGCGCCACGTGGACGAGGATGAGCTCCGGCGCGTCTTCAACCTCGGGATCGGCTGGTGCGCCGTCGTCGCCGAAGCGCACCCGGGCGAGACAGTGATCGGGCGCATCGCATGATCGGCGTGCTCGTCTCCGGAACCGGCACGAACCTGCAAGCGCTGATCGATGCGGGCCTGCCTGTCGTCGCGGTGGCGTCGAATCGCCGAGACGTCTACGCGTTGCTGCGCGCGCGGGAGGCTGGACTCCCTGCTGCGTCCTTCGCCCTCGACTGCCATGCCGACCGCGCAGAACGCGACCTGATGATGGCGACGTGGCTCGAGGAGCATGGCGTCGAGCTCGTCGTGCTCGCGGGCTACATGCACCTCCTGACGAAGCCGTTCCTCGATCGCTTCCCCGAACGCATCGTCAACGTCCACCCGTCACTGCTGCCGGCGTTTCCCGGCGCGCACGCAATCCACGATGCACTCGCGGCGGAAGTCGAGACGACCGGCGTCACCGTGCACCTCGTCGACGAGGGACTCGACACGGGCCGGGTGCTCGTCCAGGAGGAGCTCGCCCTCGAGCCCCGTGCGACGCTCGTCGATCGCGTCCACGCTCTCGAGCATCGCCTGCTGCCGCAGGTCGTCGCAGACCTCTGTGCAGGCGTCAGATGAGAGCGCTGATCAGCGTCTGGGACAAGACCGGCGTCGACAGCCTCGCGCGCGGCCTGGCCGAGCTGGGCTGGGAGCTCGTTTCCTCGGGCGGCACGGCGACCTTCCTCGAAGGGCAGGGACTCGACGTGACGCGCGTCGAGACGGTCACCGGCGCGCCGGAGATGCTCGGCGGGCGCGTCAAGACGCTGCACCCCCGCATTCACGCGGGGATCCTCGCGCGCCGCGATCTCCCCGAGGATCTGGAGACGATCGCCGCGCACGCGATCACGCCGATCGACCTCGTCTGCGTCAGCCTCTACCCGTTCTCCTCCGTCGCCGGTCGTCGCGGCGCGACCGAGGCAGAGGTGGTCGAGATGATCGATGTCGGCGGACCATCGATGCTGCGCGCCGCAGCCAAGAACTTCGCGCACGTCGCGGCACTCTCCTCACCCGCGCAGTACGACGCAGTGCTCGCCGAATTGCGCGAGGAAGGTGCGGTCTCGCTGACGACGCGCCGCGAGCTCGCGGGCGCAGCGTTCGCCACGACCGCAGCCTACGAAGCGGCGATTGCGACGTGGTTCGGGGACACCGAGCCGTTCCCGTCCCAGGTAACGCTTGCGTTCGAGAAGATCACGGAGCTTCCGTACGGCGAGAACCCACATCAGGCGGCCGCGTTCTACGCCGAGATCGGCGCGCGTCGACATCTGCTCTCCGAGGTGCAGCAGCTCGGCGGCAAGGATCTGTCGTTCAACAACCTCGGCGACCTCGAGGGTGCACGCAAGATCAGCCGCGAGTTCAGCCTGCCTGCAGTCGTGATCGTGAAGCATGCGAACCCGTGTGGCGTCGCCATGGCGGCCACGATCGACGAGGCCTGGGAACGCGCGCTTGCCGCCGACCCGGTCTCGGCATTCGGCTGCGTCGCGACCCTGAACCGTCCTGTCAACGCCGCACTTGGTGCGCGCATCGCCGAGCACTTCGTCGAGGTGCTCGTTGCGCCCGAATACGACGATGGCGCGCTCGAAGCTTTGCGCACGAAGAAATCGCTGCGCATTCTCTGGGATCACGAGCGCCGATCCGAGACGACGGGTGAGCGCGACTTCAAGCGCGTCCTGGGTGGCCTACTGATCCAGGATCGCGACATCGACGTGGCTGACCGCGAGGCGATGAACGTCGTGTGCGGGGAGGTGCCGGAACAGGCGTGGGGAGATCTGCTCTTTGCGTGGTGCGTGTGCAAGCACGTCTCCTCGAACGCAATCGTGATTGCGAAGGACCTGCAGACGCTCGGGATCGGAGCCGGCCAGATGAGTCGCGTGGACTCGGTTCGGATCGCGGTCGAGAAAGCGCGCGAGCACGGCCACGACCTCGCCGGATCGGTGCTCGCAAGCGACGCGTTCTTCCCGTTCGCCGACGGCGCGCAGCTCGCGCTCGACGCCGGCGTGACGGCGGTCATCCAACCCGGTGGCTCGCGGCGCGACGCGGAGGTGGTCGCAGCAGTCGAGAGCGCGGGCGCAGCGATGGTCTTCACGGGCCGCCGACATTTCCGACACTGAGCCGATAGGACCCGATTTGGTGACGAGAGCCCTGTCTGAGACGATCCAAGTCCTGCCGTGACCCGCTTCGAGCCCCCCCACCGGATCGCCCGCGACGACGTCGTCTGGGCGTTCGGCCCCGAGATGACGCCGGTGCTCGAGATCGAGCCGGGAACGATCGTCACGCTCGAGACGAACGACTGCTTCACCGGCCAGATCGAGAGCGAAGCACACCTCGTGACCGAGATCGACTTCGAGCGCGTGAACAGCGCGACCGGCCCGATCGCAGTGCGCGGCGCCGAGCCTGGAGACTCGCTCGTCGTCGAACTGCTGCAGGTCCGGCCCGCAGACCGCGGGTTCGCGACGCTGATCCCGGGAGTCGGCCAGCTGCACGACCAGGTTCAGGCTCCGCTGACGCAGATCTTCCACGTCGAGGGCGACACGGTGCGCATGAGCGAACGCATCTCGTTTCCGCTACGGCCGATGGTCGGCGTGATCGGCGTGGCGACCGAGCGCGAGACCGTGTTCAACGGCTATGCCGGGCAGCACGGCGGCAACCTCGACAACCATCTGCACGGTCCCGGAGCGACGGTGTACATGCCCGTGCGTCAACCGGGCGGGATGCTCGCGATCGGCGACATGCACGCGTCGATGGGCGACGGCGAGGTGTGCTTCACCGGCGTCGAGATCGCGGGCGAGGTGACGATCCGTGTCGGCCTCCTGAAAGGGAAACAGGGCACGTGGCCCGTGACCGAGCTCGCCGATCGGTGGATCGTGCACGGCACCGCCGGCCCCGACTTCATGGAGGCGCTCGACCGCGCCGTCGAGGAAGGCGCACGGTTCCTCGTCGAGCAGTGGGGCTTCTCAATGGAGGAGGCGTTCATCTTCTTGTCCGTCGCGTGCGACGCGAACATCTGCCAGGCGTGCCGGCCGCAGGAATTTTCAACGGTCGCGCGCGTTTCGATTCCGAAAGTTTCCGCGACTCCGCGTCCGTTCTCGTAACTCGTCAGAAGGAGGGGAAGTCATGCCCGAGGCCGATCCGAGAAGGTGGAAAGCGCTGGCGATCGTGTGCGCTGCGTTCTTCATGACCGTGCTCGACGTCTCGATCGTCAACGTCGCCCTTCCGTCGATCGGCAAGGCGCTCGACTTCTCGCGGGACAACCTGCAGTGGGTGATCACGGCGTACTCGATCACCTTCGGTGGCTTCCTGCTGCTCGGAGGTCGCGCGGCGGACTTCCTCGGCCGCAGGCGGCTCTTCCTCGCCGGTGTCGTCGTCTTCACGATCGCGTCGTTCCTGTGCGGGCTCGCGTGGTCCGAAGGCGTGCTGATCGCCGCCCGCGCCGTGCAGGGACTCGGAGCGGCCATGATCTCGCCGGCAGCGCTCTCGATCATCACGACGACGTTCGAGGAAGGCCCCGAGCGCAACAAGGCGCTCGGCATCTGGGGCGCAATCGGAGGGTCGGGCGCCGCGGTTGGGGTGCTGCTCGGCGGCGTGCTCACAAAGTACCTCGGCTGGGAATGGATCTTCTTCGTCAACGTCCCCGTCGGCATCACCGCGTTTCTCCTTGCGCCACGCTTCGTGCGCGAGAGCAAGTCCGAGCGCGAGACCTCACAGGACATCGCCGGAGCCGTCACGGTCACCGCCGGTCTGGCGCTGCTCGTCTACTCGGTCTCCAAGGCACCGGAGCACGGCTGGGGATCGAGCTGGACGCTGCTCCGGCTCGCGATCGCGGTCGTGCTGCTCGTCGTGTTCCTCGTGATCGAGTCGCGGACGAAGGATCCGATCATGCCGTTCCGGATCTTCCGGGTCAGCACGGTCGCCGGCGCGAACGTCGCGGGGCTTCTGCTCGGCTTCGTCGTCTTCTCGAACTTCTTCCTGCTGACGCTCTACGTGCAACAGGTGCTCGGATGGTCCGCGTTGAAGACCGGCTTCACGTTCATCGCGACAGCCGGGACGGCGGTGCTCTGGGCGGGCGTCGCCCAGGCGCTCGTGACCCGCATCGGGCCGAAGACGGTCATGGCCGTCGGCTTCGTCGCGATGGTCGCGGGGATGCTCTGGTACACGCAGATCCCGGTGCATGCGTCGTACTGGTCCGACTTGCTGCCGGGCTATCTCCTCGTCGGGTTCGCGCTGCCCTTCACGTTCATCCCGGTCTCGATCGCGGCGCTGGCGGGCGTCGACCACGACGAAGCGGGGCTCGCGTCGGGGCTGATCAACACGGCGCAACAGATCGGCGGCGCGATCGGCGTCGCCGTCACCTCGTCCGTGTCGCTGAGCCACTTCAATCATCTGGTGAAGCAAGGGAAGTCGGTCCCGGCCGCCTTCACCTCCGGATCGGCCTGGGCGTTCTGGGTCTGCGTCGGTGTCGCGATCGTCGGCCTCATTGCGACACTGATCCTCGTGCGACGGGACGAGCTCGCGAGCGTCTCCGAAGGATCGGCGGTGGTCGCCTAGAGGCTTGATGTGGGACTGCGTGCCTGCGGTGCGCGCGCGTTCCTTATCAAGCCTCTGGAGGCGACCACCGCGGGGTAGGCTTCCGCCGCCGATGGCGCCCGACTTTCCCACCGTGATCGATCTCGTCGGCGATACGCCGATCGTGCGCCTCGACCGAATCTCCG
>JACDGR010000083.1 GCA_013821525.1 Actinomycetota bacterium | reverse complement strand
ACCGCCGCCACGCCTCCTGAAGCTGTTCGAGGTCCAGGTCTGCTCGCGGTGGATCCGGCACCGCGGCCAGCGCCGGGGACGGAATCGCCTCCCGGCTGGAAACCGCAGAGGTAGGCGCTTCCGCAGTGCGTGTTTCGCCCACAACGGTGTGTCCCGCCTCGAGCCGTTCGAGGCGAAACGCGACCGACTCCCGCGAGAGATCTGCAGCCGGCCTCGTCACCTTGACGAGCGCGAGCTCGAGCGGCAGACGTGGGTCGCCACCCTGGCGCATGTCGTCGACAGCGACCGCGAGCAGGTCGATCATCCGCACGACCGTCGCAGCAGGCAGCTGGTTCGCCTGCTCGCGCAGGCGCTCTCGCGTCTCGTCGGTCACCGGCAGCGAATCCGGCACCTCGTTCATGTGCTGGACGAGCAGCAGGTGACGCAGATGCTCGAGCAAGTCTGTGACGAGCCGCCCCAGATCCTGCCCTTGCTCGGAGATCTCCTCGAGGAACGTCAGCGCCCCGGCGGTGTCACCGTCGACGACCTGATCGCAGAGGCGGAACAACACCTCATCCTCGACGGCACCGAGCAGCTGCAGCACATCCTGGACCGAGACCGCGCCGCCGGTCGATGACGCGAGCTGGTCGAGCGTCGACTCGGCGTCGCGGTAGGCGCCGCGCCCGCCGCGCGCAATCAGCGCGAGCGCCGCGTCGGGTACATCGATCTGCTCGCCGTCAGCGATCAGACGCAGCTTGCGAATCAGGTCGGGCAAGCGCGGTCGCTGGAAGACGAACGTCTGGCAACGCGAGCGCACGGTCGGCAGCACCTTCTGGAGCTCGGTCGTGCAGAAGATGAAGAGCAGGTGCGGCGGCGGCTCCTCGATCAACTTCAGCAGCGCGTTCCACGCCGCATCGGTCAGCTGATGCGCCTCGTCGAGGATGTAGACCTTCGAGCGTCCCTCGACCGGCTGCAGCACGACGCGTTCGCGGATCTCACGGATGTCGTCGATCCCGCGCTGCGAAGCCGCATCCATCTCGATCACGTCGAGCGACGAGCCGTTCGTGATCGACACGCACGCATGGCACGTCAGATCGGGTGTGGCCGTGGGGCCGTGCTCGCAGTTCACCGACTTGGCGAGGATACGCGCCAGCGAGGTCTTGCCCGTGCCGCGCGGGCCGGCGAAGAGATAGGCCTGCCGCACCTTCCCTTGCTCGATCGCGTTCGTCAGCGTTCGCACCACCGCCTCCTGGCCGACCACCTCGGCAAAGGTGCGCGGACGGTACTTGCGGTAGAGGGCGGTCACGGGTCGATTCTCGCAGAAGGGGACGGCACCGGCGCGGAGTCTGAGAACATCGAGGAATGCTGCTGACCGCCGCCCTGACGCTTGCCCTCGCCGGGTGCCCGCCGCCACCGCCCCCTCCGGCGAATCACCTCCTGACGAGCCCGCGCTGGATCAAGAACACCCTCGTCACGGAGTACTGGCCGGCGCCGGAGCGCTGGTTCACCGGGCCGCTGGTGCGCGTCCCAGGCATCCCGGGACGGCACCGCTCCGACTGGCTCTTCGGCGCCCGAGGCCTCCCGATGGAAGGGGAGGGGATGGCGAGCGACGGTCGCGTCTACCACTTCGCCGGCCCCTACGACATCGGCTGGTACAACCGGGCGGGCGGTGACACTGCGCCGTGCACGGCGCCCGGCTTCTGGACGAACGGGCGCCCGTTCCGCATCTCGGCACCTGCTCGCGCGCGGTACGCCGAGGGTCATTCACGCACCCTCGTCTACTGGAAGAGCGCTGCCGTCGACCGGCACGTGATCCCCTTCGGGTCGCGCATCTTCATGCACGCGCTCTGCGCGACGCCGGCGCGCGGGTGGGTCGTCGCCCGCGACACGGGAGGTGCGATCGGTGGCGCACACATCGACATCTACCGGCCGCCACCTGCGCAGATCGGCAACGGCGCAGACCTCCGCGGGCAGCCGATGCTCGTCGTCCCACCGGGAACCCATCCGAGGCATACGCCGCATTGTTGATCGGCGAGGACGTCGTCGGCGAGACGCGCGCGTTCAATGCCGCGCTCGAGGAGTTGCTCGCGCAGCAGCCATCCTTGCAGACGCTCGCGCCGGCGATGATCCGGCGAGCACGTCGGGAGGGCCGCGGTGTCTTTCCGCCGCTCGTCTTCCTCGACCAGGCGCGCACCCTCACCGTCCCTGGCCGCGCCGGCGAGATTTCTCTGCGCATCTTCGAGCCGGAGAGACCGCGCGGCGCGTACCTTCACCTGCACGGGGGCGGCTGGATGCTCGGCTCCGCGGACGGACAGGACGCATGGCTCTGGGAGATCGCTCAGGCGACGTCACTGACGGTGGTGAGCGTCGAGTATCGCCTCGCGCCCGAGCATCCGTTCCCAGCAGGGCCGGACGACGCTGAGGACGCCGCGCGTTGGATACTCGAGCAGTACGATGGCCGCCTCGCGATCGGCGGCGAGTCGGCAGGCGCGCACCTCGCGGTGGCAGCGCTCCTCCGTCTGCGGGAGAGCGGCGTGAGCAGGTTCGACGCGGCCAATCTCGTCTTTGGCCCGTTCGACCTGACCGGAACTCCGAGCCGCCGCCTCTGGGGCGAGCGCGACCTGATCCTCTCCGGGCCGATGATGGACTGGTTCGCAGACTGCTTCCTGCCCGGAATGCCGCTTGCCGAGCGCCAGTCCGCGGAGGTGTCGCCGCTCTTCGCCGACCTGCACGGGCTGCCGCCGGCGCTCTTCACCTGCGGCACGCTCGACCCGCTGCTCGACGACTCGCTCTTCATGGAGGCGCGCTGGCGTCAGGCCGGCAACGACGCGGAACTCGCCGTCTACGCCGAGGGGATCCATGGGTTCACCGCGTTCCCGCTCGAGCTCGCCCGGCGCGCACGCGCCGCGCAGATCGCGTTTCTCCGCGGTTAGGGAAGCGCTCGCCGGCGCGGATCGGGATGCCGAGCCGGTTGCCAGATGGTGCGAGCGGGCAGACCCACTGTGGGTCGTACGAGCACGATGGGTTGTACGAGAAGTTGAAGTCGAGCACGAGCTGCCCTGACCTCTCGCCAAGGTCTGCGCCCTTGACGGTGTCGAGCAGGTACCGGCCGGCGCCGTAGGTCTCTGCGCCGCCCGTCGCGTCCGCAAAGCAGAGGTACAGCCCGCCGCCGTATCCGTCGAGCCAGTACAGATCGAGTGCGTGCTGCTCGCCCGCCAGCTCGAAGCGCGTGCGGGCAAAGCGCGTGAAGGAGTACGGCTGCTCGCCCGAGGTCGCGATCTCACGTTGCATACGTTCCGCGGGCTCGACGTTCCCGACGACCCGCGTGGAGGGGTCGTAGTCGAAGAACGGCAGTCCGGCGAACGACGCACGCCGTTCGGACGGGATGGGGGATTGGGGATGCGTGCGGAAGAGCTCGTCGCGCACGGTGCGCCAGTTGCGCCACGCGTGCTCGGCGTCATCGTCTCGACGGATCTCGGCGTAGAGCTCGAAGATGCGGCGCTTCCAGTCGAGGAGTGTCAGCTCGTTCATGCGAGCGCTGCGCGCACCGCGGGTGCGACCTCCGTGCCGAAGAGCTCGATCGAGCGCAGCACATCGGCGTGCGGGAGCGGGCCGACGCTCATCTGCGCCAGGAACCGTTGGTGGCCGAAGAGCTCGTGCTGAAAGAGGATCTTCTCGACAACCTGCTCGGGGCTCCCGACGACGAGCGCGCCGCGCGGCGAGCACAGGGCATCGAAGTCCTGGCGCGTGATCCCCGGCCAGCCGCGCTCCCGGCCGATGCGGTTCATCATCGCGGCGTACGACGGGAAGAACGTGTCGCGCGCTTCCTCCGCAGTCTCGGCAACGAAGGCGTGCGAGTTGATGCTGAGCGCGGAGAGCGGAACGTGCCCCGCGTGGGCGGCAGCTCGGCGGTGCAGCTCTGCGAAGGGCACGAAGCGCTCCGGCTGGCCGCCGATGATCGCAAGTGCCATGGGCAGCCCGAGTGCGCCTGCGCGCGCCGCCGACTCCGGCGTGCCTCCGACCGCGACCCAGACCGGCAGCGGGTGCTGCACGGGTCTCGGGTAGATACCGAGATCGACGAACGGTGCGCGCCGGCGCCCTGACCAGGTGACGCGTTCCGTGTCGCGCAGTGCGAGGAGCAGCGCGAGCTTCTCCGCGAACAACGCGTCGTAGTCGTCGAGGTCGTAGCCGAAGAGCGGGAAGGACTCGATGAACGAGCCTCGCCCTGCCATGATCTCGGCCCGCCCGCCCGAGATCAGGTCGAGCGTCGCGAACTCCTGGAAGACGCGAACGGGATCGTCCGAGCTGAGCACGCTGACCGCACTCGTCAGGCGGATGCGGGATGTGCGCGCCGCGACTGCGCCAAGTGCAACCGCGGGCGCGGAGACGACGAAATCAGGGCGGTGGTGCTCGCCGACCCCGAAGACGTCGAGGCTGGAGCGCTCCGCCAGCTCTGCTTCCTCGAGCAGTTCCTGCATCCGCTGAGCCGGGCCTGCCTCACCGAGCTCCGCAAAGGTGTAGATCCCGATCTCCATCGAGGCATCCATAGTCACCCATAACGGGTATTGCTCGGCGGGCAGTCCCGCCTACGGTCAGGTCATGGGAGATGGCCGCACCTTCGACCAGGCAGTTCGTCAGCTGGACAAGCTGATCGTGGAGCACGCGCAGCCGGCACCGAACGTGCCCGACCCGGACTCGCTGGTGCGTCGCGCCTACGAGCGGATCATCAGCGGCGCACCCGCCCCGTACGGCGCCCGCGCCGCGTAACCGGCTCGCGCGGCCTCGCGCACCGAGACGCTCGCGAGCACGGCCGCTCCAGCGAGGATGGCGACGAGCGCACCGGCGGCTGCGTCGAGGAAGAAGTGGTTGCCCGTCGCCACGATCACGAAGAGCACGAACAGCGGATAGAGCGCTCCGGCGATGCGCACGAGCCGTCGCTCTGCGAGCAGCACGATCGTCACGCCGACGAGCAGCGAGAAGCCGATGTGCATGCTCGGAACCGCGGCGTACGGGTTGTAGAACGCCGACGCGACGTTGGGTGAGGTTGATCGAGGTCGCGCCACTGACGGTGTCGGCGATGCCGACTCCCGCCAAGCGGGGCGGGGCGGTCGGGAACGCCCAGTAGCCGACCACCGCGAGCGCGTTTGCGACGACGAGTGTGTTGCGCAGCAACGGATAGACGTGCCGATGCCGCCGGTAGACCCACACGAGCAGCGCAGCTGTCGCGACCATGTGCAGCGACACGTAAGCGTAGCCGAGCACAGTCGGCAGAGCGGAGACGCGGTGGGCGGCGTGCTGGACCGCGCCTTCGGAGAAGACGTGCAGGTGCCGCTCGATGCGCACGACCGTCTGCGCGTGCGCCTGCGCAACCGTGGCTCCCTCCGCTCGCAAGCCCGCGCGAGAGCTCGCTGCCGAGATAGAGGCCGACGATCAGGATCGCTTCGAGCGGCCCACGGGGCAGAGATGGCCGGGCGGTGCGTAGACGAACCTTCATGCTCGCAACGCTATGCCCGTGACGGGTCGGGATCATCGGTCGCGCGGGCGATCTTGGATCGTTCCCGGGGATGAGCCGAGGGATGGACGAGCGGGACGTCGGGCTCCCAGCCCGCGCGCAACACCTCGACGAGCGACGGCGGGGTGATCACGGCGACGGTGCCTCTGCGCGGCCGGGCCTGCGGCTCCCCGTAGCCGCCTGGGCTCCAGCCCAGTAGACGATCGCCCTGGACGAGGGCCGGAACGTTGCGGTGGAGGACGAAGGTGCCGTCGGGCAGGCCGGAGAGCGGAGCCGGATGGTGGAGCTGCCCGCGGTCTGTCGGGTCGACGCGCTCGAGGTGCAGTTGCGCGTCGATCTCTTCTGCTCCGCGTGCGCCCGGGTGCAGGGTGCGCCAGAGAGCACTGAACCGCTTGTAGTCGTCCGACCGGCAGAGCGCGCACGGCCGATGCCCCGCTGCGAACGCCGTCACCTCGTCGAGGAGAAAGAGCTCGGTGAACTTGCCGGGCTGCAGCAGCGCCCCTCGCCGCCACCCTTTGAACTCGAGGCGGCAGGCGATCCAGCGCTTGCCGTTGAACCGCCGCTTGATCTGTCCATGCTGGTCGTGCAGGCAACCGCGGTTCCCATAGAGGAGACCGCGTTCGGGAACCGCGACGAGCTCGCTGAGCGGAGTGACCCGGTTCCGGCGCATGCGGAGAACCTATCGCGGGGCTGAGAGGATCTCTACGCGCGCCGCGGGCTCGTCGTGCCGCCACTCAGGAGCTTCGGTGCAGTCACGGGCGACGACGCGTGCGCAGGCAGCACGACCGTCATCGTTGTGCCGGTGCCGACCACGCTCTCGACGTAGATGTCACCGTGGCTCTGGGAGACGATGCCGTAGATCGTGGCAAGACCGAGACCTGTCCCCAGCTCCTCGGGCTTCGTCGAGAAGAACGGCTCGAAGATCCGCGGTGCGAGCTCGGGTGGGATCCCGCTGCCCGTGTCGGTGACCTGCAGCCAAGCTGCATCGACGGACACGTCGTGGACCAGATCGGCGGGCGCTTGCGTGGAGGTGCGAATCGAGATCGTTCCGCCCTCCTCGATCGCGTCCCGCGCGTTGACGACGAGGTTCAGCAACACCTGTTCGAGCTGCGAGCGATCCGCGAAGACAGGGACCGATTGGCGGGCGAGATCGAGCACGAGCTCGACTGGGGTTGGCAGCAGTTGGGCGAGGAGTGACGCGAACTCACGCACGACCTCGTTCAGGTCGCCGGTTGCCGGGTCGAGTTCCTGCTGGCCGCCGATCGCGAGCAGTTGCCGGGTCAGGTGGACCGCACGGTCACTCGCGAGACTGATTTCATGGAAATACCGCCCGGCACTGGCTGGATCGTCGTGCTGGGCCTCGCCGAGGGCTGCGAATCCGCCGATCGCGGCGAGCAGGTTGTTGAAGTCGTGCGCGACGCTGGCCGTCACCCGGCCGATCGCCTCGAGCCGCTGGGCGAGCACCAGTTGATCGGCGATGCGCCGCTCCGTTGTCACGTCCTTGAAGTAGACGGCGAGGCCGTCGGGGAGGGGATAGGCGCGCATCTCGATGTAGCGTCCGAGCGGCGCATAGCTTGCCTCTGCGTGTGTGGTCACCCGGTCGCGGGCGGCCCGCTCGTAGGCCTCGTGAAACGGGGTGCCGATCACTTCAGGGAACTCTTCCCACATGTTCTTTCCGAGCAGATCGGGGCGTCGTCGTTCGAGGATCGGCTCGGTCTGCGGGTTGAGGTAGGTGAAGCACCACTCCGAGTCGAGCGTGAAGAACGCGTCGCTCATCTCCTCCAGCGTCTGCGTCGCCTGCAGCTCGGCGCCACGCTGGCCCGTCAGGTTCGTGAACGCGATTCCGACGCTTTGCTCTGGCAGCGGGAAGACGTCAACGGCGAACACGCGCCTTGCAACGCGATCGTCCTCGTAGACGATGTCCGAGAGCCGCCGCGCCTCGCCACCGCGCGCGATCGCGAGCCCGGTCGCCGGCAGGTCGGTCTGCATCAGCGCCGGGAACGCCTCGCCGAGCGGTGTGCCGATGATCGTGGCGACATCGAGCCCGGTCGCCGTCGTCGACGCCGCGTTTGCATAGACGAGGCGGAGCGAGCCCGGGTCGTCGTTTCGTTCGAGTCGGTAGACGTAGATACCGACATCGAGCGCGTCGACAATCCGCGCGAAGACCCCGTCGTCGGTCTCGGTCAACGCACCGTGCTCGTCACGACGGCTTCGATCGCGTCAAGGATCGCGACGATGTCCGCACCTTTCTCGATGAACTGCTGCGCCCCGAGCGCCAGCACATCCTCCGCGATCGTCGACGTGACGAAGCCTGAGAGGACGATGATCTTGGCGGCGGGGGCTACCTGCACGATCTCCGGCAGCGCACTGAGCCCGGTTCGTTTCGGCATCGAGAGATCGAGCAGGATCACGTCCGGCTGCAGCCGTCGCGCTTCGGTCACTGCTTCGTCGCCGTCGCGCGCCTCCCCGACCACATGCAGGCTTGGCTGTGCCTCCAACGCCTCGCGGAGCAACGTCCGCATCATCTCGACGTCGTCGCAGATCAGCACCCCGGTCGCAGGAGCACTAGTCATCGCGCCCGCGGCCGGTGGTGTCGCTCAGCAGCTGATCTTGCGAGATCCCATTGGCCTTCAACTCGTCGACCGCACGCGCCACGATCGCCTTCGCCTGGGCAAGCGTCTTCTCGAGCTCGGCGCGGCTGTCATCCGCGTGATCGAGTTGGAGTGCCAAATGCGCCACGGCCAGGCCCTGGACGACCCCGTCGTGAAGCTCGAGCGCATCCCGTTGGCGTCGCCGTGAGTATTCAAGCGCCCGTTCCGCCTCTGCGTAGCGGGTCTCGAACGCCCCGTGCAGGTCGTGGTACTCGGCGAACCTTCGAAGAGTCACGTCGATCGCGCTTTGCAGCTCGTCCGTGTGCTCGTCGGTGATGTACGCGTACACGCCACGCTCGGCTGCAGCGCTCACCCAGGCCGGGTCATGCGTGTGCGTAATCGCGATCACGGGGCAGAACGCCTCGCGGACGATCTTCGAGATCATGTCGAGCGCGTGCTCTGCGCTGATCCCGAGACCCACGATCGCCACGTCGGGGCGGACACGAGCAGTTGCGGGACCCACCTTTGCGACGTGCGTCTCGCGCGCGACGACCTCGTGCCCGATGCCCTCGATCACGTCTGCGAGCACAGCCAGGCGGTCCTGCCGCTCGTTCGCGATCAGGACACGCAGCTGGTGGATGCTGCCTTCGGCCTCGTCGTGTTCCACTTCCATATCCCCTCTGCCGCAGAGAGAACCCCTGGTATTCGGCCAAGGTTGGGCCGGTGGGCGCCTCGTAGCGCACCTCAAACTCTACCACTAGGTCGCGGACGCTAGGCTGCCGCCAGCAGCCGATCCAGCTTCCAGCTTCGCTTCTGCGACGCCTCGGGCATCTGGCGAAAGGGGCCGCACAGGCGTGCGTACCGCGATCTTTTCGACGTTTCCACCCCGCGCGTGCGGGATCGGCACCTTCTCCTTCGACGTTCGCACGTCGTTGCTGGACGTCGACGGCATCGACGAGGTCCGCGCCTACGTCGTGGTCGACGAGCCGTCCAGCCCGCAGCGGCCGGACATCGCGCAGACCATCTCCCAGGGATCGCGAGGCGACTACATTCGCGCGGCCCGTGCGCTTGGACGCAGTGACGTCGAGGTCGTCCTGCTCGAGCACGAGTACGGGATCTTCGGCGGCGTCGATGGCGAGTACGTGCTCTCGTTCGCACGCGAGCTCGCGCAGCCGTTCGTCGCGACCTTGCACACGGTGCTCTCCGAGCCGACGCCGCACCAGCTGCAGGTGCTGACGGCGCTTTGCGACGAGGCTGAGCGCGTGATCGTGATGACCGACAGCGCCGCCCGTCTGCTCGTCAAAGTTGGTGCTTGTTCGGCAGACCGCGTCGACGTGATCCCTCATGGCGCCCCGACGCAGCTCGCAGCTGCGCGCCCGGAGCTCGACGCGGGCCGCCCGCCTCGGTACGTGCCCTCAGGAGCAGGCGGTTTCGCAGAGATGGAATCGCGCTTCCTGCTCTCGACCTTCGGTTTGATCTCGCCTGGCAAGGGGCTCGAGACGATGATCGACGCGCTGCCCGTCGTCGTGGAGCGCCATCCGGACGTGCTGTACGTGATCGCCGGGCGCACCCACCCGCAGATCGCCCGGCGGCGCGGTGAGGAGTATCGCCTGATGCTCGAGCGGCGGATCTCCGACCTCGGGCTCGAGGAGCACGTCGAGCTCGACGACCGCTTCCTCACGGTCGAGGAGCTCGCGGATCTCCTCGCGGCGACCGACGTCTTCGTGACGCCGTACGGGAACCGCGAGCAGAGCTCCTCCGGCGCCCTCACCTTTGCTCTGGCGGCAGGTTGCGCGGTCGTCTCGACGCCGTATTGGTATGCCGAGGATCTCCTCAGCTCGGGCGCCGGAATGCTTATCGACTTCGGCGATGCGCAGGGCTTCGCTGACGCGGTTGGCAGTCTGATCGACGACCCCGAGTCACTGGCGCGCGCTCGAGCAGAAGCTGCGCGTGTCGGCAGCACGTTCGGTTGGCCGTCGATCGCGAAGCGCACCGCTGCAGTCCTTCGTCAAGCGGTGGCCGCAGCCCCGCGCCGCAAGACGATTCCGGAGGCCGGCCTCGAGCTCACAGAGGTGCGTACAGACCACCTGCTGACGCTCGTCGACGACTGCGGCGTCGTGCAGCACGCGAACGGTGCGATCCCCAATCGCTCCACCGGTTACTGCGTCGACGACGTCGCGCGACTCGCCGTCGTCGCGCTCGAGCTCGAGCGTCGCACGGGCGACCGGGTGTGGTCGGCGGTCTTGTATCGCGCGCTCGCGTTCCTCGTCGATGCAACCGACGAGGATGGTGGCGGGATGCGCAACTTCATGAGCTACGAACGGCGATGGCTCGACGAGCCGCACGTGGGAGATCACGTCGGTCGAGCTCTCTGGGCGCTCTGCGACGTGCTGAGCACGGCGTGGGTACCGGCGCTCGTCGAGCCCGCCCAACGGCTGGTCGCGACTCTCGTGCACTCGCTCTCGGGCGACCTGTCGGTGCGGACGGCCGGGTACGCGACCTTGGGTCTCGCGCGACTCGATCCGGATCGGCGTGATGTCGCTGCGCGTGAGCTGCTGGAGCGGTGTGTCGACCAGCTCGAGGCCGCCTACGCGTCGGCTGCAGACGAGCGCTGGCGCTGGTTCGAGGACTCGCTCACGTACGACAATGCCCGCCTGTCGCAGGCGCTGATCGTCGGCGGTGCGGCCCTCGGC
>JACDGR010000506.1 GCA_013821525.1 Actinomycetota bacterium | reverse complement strand
GCGCCGCGCAGCGCTGTTGCGATCGTCTCAGCGACCTCGATCGTCGAACCGTGCTTGGTTCCGTAGGTGACCAGGATGCCGTTCATTTGCGGATCTCCTCGTGTCTTGACGTGATTGATGCCTGCTCCCGTGCAGAGCAACGGCATGTTCGTCGTCTCCGGTGCCACGCGAGCCGGCGAAGCGCCTCCCTGGTGGAGGCGCCGGCCAGTTCGTCGAGCGTGGCGGAGCGCGCTGACCCAAGCACCAGCGGCACCTCCGCTGCTCTTCTCTCGCTCAGCTCGCCCCGACCGGTACAGCCTGTGCAGCCGGCAGGGCCGCCAGACCGCGGATGACAGCGACCGGCCGCTTGGATTCGCTGAGGACGCCGCGCGAGACGCTTCCGAGCAGCATGCTCGCAATCGCCCCGTGACCGCGTGATCCGACGACGATCAGATCCACGCCCTGCGAGTCGGCGTAGGCGACGATCTCGTCAGCGGGGTTTCCGACGAGGAGCTTCGAGCTCGCCTCGACTCCACCAGAGGTAGCGAGCCGCTCAGCATCGGTCAGGCTCGCGTGATCAAACGGAGTCAACACGTGCGGCATGTGCGCAACGGCGCCACCAAACCCGTAACTCGCCTCCGGGATGGCGTCGAGCGCTGGAGCCACGTGGACGAAGATCACCTTCGCCTCGTGCTCGGCAGCTAGCTCGAGCCCAAACTCGACGGCTTCGACCGAAGAGGCAGAGCCGTCGGTGGCAATCAAGATCTTTCTCATTGTTGGCCTCCCATGAAAGTGAGTGATGTCTCGTCCCATCATCGGCTCCACTGAGGTCATGGGTATCCGTGGGAGTGCCGATCTCTCATGCGTAGTTGGCCGCAGATCGTCGCCTACCGAAGTGACGGCGACAGCAAGGAGAGCGGTCGATCGGGGAGTCCACGGATAATGGCGTCGTGAACGAGCTTCGCATCGACTACGACGACCGGCTGCGTGCGCTGATCGGGACCGGTATCGCACTCAGCGCCGAACTGACGCTCGATGAGCTCCTGCGAAGGCTGGTCGAGACCGCGGCGCTCTTGACGCACGCGCAGTTCGCTGCGCTCGGTGTGATCGACCGCGACGGGGTTGCGCTCGAGCGCTTCATCACCCACGGCATCGATGAGGACGGAGCCGAGGCGATTGGCGCACTTCCGCGTGGGGCGGGGATTCTCGGAGCACTGATTCACGATGTCGAGACTCTGCGCCTTCGTGATCTCGGCGACGACCCACGTTCCGTCGGCTTCCCTCCCAACCATCCTCCGATGCGGAGCTTTCTTGGCGTGCCCGTTCTTTTGCGCGGCATCACCTACGGCAACCTGTATCTGACGGAGAAGGAACATGGCGCGGATTTCACGGACGAGGACGCGGATCTCGTCGGGCTCCTGGCGTCCCAGGCAGCAGTCGCAATCGAGAACACTCGACTGCTCGAAGCGTCACGGCGCTGGTCACACCAGCTCGAGGCGCTCAACGAGGTCGGTGACGCGTTGGCGTCCGAAATGGATCTTCCGCGCCTGTTGGAGCTGATCGTTCGTCGCCTGCGCGAGCTGATCGATGCGCGGTTGATCGCGATCGCCATTCCTCGCGCAGATGGGATTCTCGTGATCGAGGCGGCCGACGGCGAGCGGGCCGAAGAGATAGTCGGTGTAGAGCTCGAGCCGGCCGGATCGAAGAGCGGACGCGTCCTCGAGCGGCGCCGAGGCGAGCGGGTAGACGCGTTGCTCGACGATCCCGAGGTCGACTACGGCCTCGGCCGGCCGATCGGCGCGCAGACCGGTCTCTATGTGCCGATGATCGTCGGCGACAAACCGATCGGCGTGATCGTCGCGCACGACAAGTCCAGCGCAGATCCACGTTTCACCGATGAGGACATGCGGCTGACCGAGACCTTCGCCAACCGTGCTGCGGTCGCTGTCGACCAGTCCCGGCGCGTCGCCGGCGAAGCCCTGCGCAGGGTGATCGAGGCACAGGAGCACGAGCGTCGACGATTGGCGCGCGAGCTCCACGACCAGACCGGCCAGGACTTGACCTCCGTGCTGCTCGGCCTGAAAGCACTCGAGGGAGCTCCGACCGCAGAGGCTCGCGCGCGAGCGCTCGAACAGGTGCGCAGCCAGGTCCTCGCGACGCTGCAGGACGTCAGGCGCCTGGCCGTCGAACTGAGACCGAAAGCCCTGGATGACTTCGGCCTCGTACCGGCGGTGAGGCGGCTCGCGGAGAACATCCGCGACCAGACCGGCCT
>JACDGR010000082.1 GCA_013821525.1 Actinomycetota bacterium | reverse complement strand
GATCGGGCTCGGAGAGCTGTCGCACTGGGCAGGCGCCCGCCGCGCCGAGCGCCGCAAGGCGCGCCGCCAGGTCTATTAGCCGCCCTACACTGACACTTGATGGCGATCGCCCGCGACCTGCGCGAGTGGATCGCGCTCCTCGAGCGCGAGGGAGAGCTCGTTCGTGTCACGGCCGAGGTCGATCCGCACCTCGAGGTGACCGAGATCGTCGACCGCACGGTCAAGGCCGGCGGCCCGGCGCTCCTCTTCGAGAACTGCAAGGGCGCACAGCACCCGCTGCTGATCAACCAGTTCGGCACCGAACGTCGCATGTGCCTCGCGTTCGGAGTCGAGCGGCTCGACGACCTCGGCGCGCAGCTCGGCGAGATCTTCGAGCTCCAGCCGCCCGAAGGCTTCGCCGCGAAGGTACGCGGGCTGAAGACGCTGAAATCGATCGCCGACGCACGGCCGAAGGTGGTCAAGCGCGGCGTCTGCCAGGAGGTGGTGCTGACCGGCGACGACGTCGACCTCGGCCACTTGCCGGTGCAGACGGCCTGGCCCGACGACGGTGGCCCGTTCATCACGCTGCCCGCGGTGATCACGCGCGATCCGCGCACCGGGCAGCGGAACGTCGGCATGTATCGCATGCAGGTGCTCGGGCAGCGCTCGACGGCGATGCACTGGCAGATCCACAAGGACGGCCGCGCCGATCACCTGTTCACGGAAGGCCGCATGGAGGTCGCCGTCGCGCTCGGACTCGACCCGGTCAGCGCGTATTCGGCGTCCGCGCCGCTACCGAAGCACATCGACGAGCTGATGGTGGCCGGCTTCCTGCGCGGCGAGCCGGTCGAGCTCGTGCGCGGCGTGACCGTCGACCTGGAGGTTCCCGCGAACGCCGAGATCGTGCTCGAGGGATACATCGACCAGGGCGACCTGACCGACGAGGGCCCGTTCGGCGACCACACCGGCTTCTACACGCCGACCGAACGGTTCCCCGTCTTCCACGTGACGGCGATCACGATGCGGAAGGACGCGATCTATCCGTCGATCGTCGTCGGCAAGCCGCCGCAGGAGGACGCGTGGCTTGGCAAGGCGACCGAGCGGATCTTCCTGCCGGCGGTGCGGCTGACGGTGCCCGAGATCGTCGACTACGACCTGCCCGCGGCTGGCGCGTTCCACAACCTCGCGATCGTCTCGATCCGCAAGGCGTTCCCCGGACACGCTCGCAAGGTGATGCACGCGATCTGGGGCCTCGGCATGCTCAGCCTGACCAAGGGGATCGTGATCGTCGACGAGCACGTCGACGTCCATGACTACGGCCAGGTGATGTTCTACGTCGGTGCGAACGTCGATCCGAAGCGCGACGTGATGATCACCGAGGGGCCGCTCGACCACCTCGACCACGCGCCGACACTGCAGTTCTTCGGCGGGAAGATCGGGGTCGACGCGACGGCCAAAGGTCCGCTCGAAGGCACCCGGGACTGGCCACCCGAGATCGAGATGAGCGAGGAGATCCGGCAGCTCGTCGACAGCCGCTGGGATGAATATGGTCTCGGAACAGTTGTCCCGGCACCGGCCGGGCGAATCCGTCAGAGTTCGCGTCGCCTGTTACGACGTTGACCTGGGTTAGTGATCTCAGCTTGAATCTCGGATAGAGCGTCCTTGCAGCCGACTCACAACGACGAGCACCCACACGTTCCCGGCCCCAGCATCTGGCCGGCCGGCTTCGCAGTGGGCGTGGTCGTGTTGCTCGTCGGGCTGATCGTCTCCTGGTACGTCGTCGGTCTCGGCGCGCTGATCGCTCTCGCGTTCGGCTTCCTCTGGGTGCGCGATCTGACGACCGGCAGCTCGCTGACCGAGGCTCCCGCAGTGGCTCCTGAAGGCGGGCGGTCCGAGAGCGCGACCGGCGCGGCGATCCCAGCCGATCGCGGCGAGGCCGCGGCGGTGCCCGGCGACCGCTACCCGCGCTCGAAGTTCCTCGAGCTCTCGACGCTCGGGCTCGGCGGCGTGATCGGCGGGCTCGTCTCCGCGCCCGCGATCGGCTTCATGGTTGCCCCGGCCTTCCTGAAGCAAGGCGTCAAGGATCACGACATCGGGCCGATCACGGACTACCCGGAAGGCAAGTTCGTCGTCGCGACCTACATGTCCGATGCGAATCAGGGCGAGGTCTCACGCAGGACGGCGTTCGTGCGGAACAACGGCCAGCTGAACGGCCAGCCGAGCTTCACGATCATCTCGAACCACTGTGCGCACCTCGGTTGCCCGGTGCAACCGAACGGCCCGCTCGACACGCCGAACGGCAAGCAGTACCACGACGTCAGCCTGATCCCGACGATCTCGATCGCCGGCTTCGGCTGCCCCTGTCACGGCGGCCAGTACGACACCGAGGGCAATCGCACCTCGGGCCCGCCCGTGCGCGCGCTCGACCGGTACTCGTTCTCGATTCGCAACGGCAACCTGTTCGTCGGCAAGCCCTACTCGGTCTCCCACGTCGATGGCGCCGGCTCCGGCGCGAAGATCCACAAGTGGACGCTCGCGTTCCCCGGCGAGCACGTCAACGGCATCGAGTCCTGGCTCTATCCGATCCAGCCTCCCCATTAGGTCAGAGAGACACGTCATGGCGACACGCACAAAGCCGACACGCGGCCAGCAGCTCCAGGAAGCGATCAACTACCCGCTCGATTGGGTGGAGGAGCGTTCGGGTCTCGTCGGCGGGATCAAGTACTTCCTCTTCCGTAAGGTGCCTGGCGACGTCAACTGGTTCCAGACGCTTGGCTCGGCGACCTTCACCGCGTTCCTCGTTCAGGCGCTGACGGGCGTGATCCTCGCGATGTACTACAAGCCGGACCCGAAGGACGCGTACTCCTCGATCCAGCACATCACGAACGACATCTTCGCCGGCTGGCTCGTGCGCGGCATGCACCGTTGGGGCGCGTCGGTCTTCATCATCCTGATGTTCATGCACATGGGTCGCGTCTTCCTGTTCGGTGCGTACAAGTTCCCACGCGAGCTGAACTGGATCATCGGTGTGCTGCTGCTCGCGATGGGCCTCGGCGAGGGCTTCACCGGCTACCTGCTTCCGTGGGATCAGACGTCGTACTGGGCCACGGTCGTCGGCATCAACATCAACGGCACCGCACCGTTCCTCGGCCCGTTCCTCGCTCAGTTCCTCCAGGGCGGTACGTACATCAATGCGGACACGCTGTCGCGCTTCTACGCGATCCACATGCTGATGATCCCGGGTGCGATTGCGGCGTTGATCGGCTTGCACATGTATCTCGTGATCCGGCTGGGCGTCACCTCCCCGCCGTGGTCGAAGGAAGCAGCGGGCACCGGCCCGCTCGAGCAGCCGTCGCAGAACGGCACCGCGCGCAGCGGCCTCACGCGCCCTGGCACACGCAAGGACGGGCGCTAGCGTGGCGAGCGAGAGGCTGACCGAGCGCCGCCGTGTCTACCAGCAGTACAAGGCAGACGTCAAGGAGCGCGGCAAGCCGTTCTTCCCGTACGCGATGTGGCACGACACGATCATGTCGCTGGTCGTCGTCGTCGTGATCATCGGCCTCGCCGTCGTCTGGAAATACACGACGCCCGGCAATCACCACACCACCGATCCGGGCTGGCTCGGGAAGCTCTACGACAACCCGGCCGATCCCGGGACGATCAACTTCGTGCCGCGACCCGATTGGTACTACTACTTCCTCTTCTACCTGCTCCGCATCTTCAAGTGGCCGGAGTCGGTGCTGCTCGGGACGATCGGTATACCGACGATCGCGCTGCTGCTCCTGATCGCGCTCCCGTTCATCGACCTCCGTTCCGAACGGCGGATCTCGCGGCGCCCGGTCGCGATCATCGCGGGCATTCTCGTCGTGATCTCGATGGGCGTGCTGACGTTCAAGGGCGCGACGGCCAAGGAAGCCCTCGGCTCGGAGCTGCTCGGTCACGTCTCCGCGTGGGCGAAGAAGGAGGGCTATACGGGCAACCAGGCTGCGGTGAAGGGCGCCAAGCTGTTCGCCGTCTCGGGCTGTCTGAACTGTCACGTCTACAACGGCGACGGAGGCCAGAACCTCGGCGCGCCGGAGCTGACGGCAGAGGGTGCGAAGAACAAGGGGATCGCCTTCCAGATCGCGCACCTCAAGTGCCCGTCGTGCAAGAACCCCGGCTCACCGATGCCCTCGTTCGCCGGACTGGGTGACGATCGCCTCAAGCTGCTCGCGACGTTCCTCGAATCGTCCAAGGGCTCGAAGTAACGGCACGCGCCCGGCGGGGCGTACTCTGACGGCGGCATGACCCTCGCGCCCGACAGCGTTCGTTCGATGTTCGATCGCATCGCGCCGGTGTACGACGTGATGAACCGCGTCATGACCGCGGGGCTCGACGGCCGGTGGCGGCGGATGACCGCCGCCGCTGCGGTGCGGCCCGGCAACCGCGTGCTCGACGCGGCGTGCGGAACGGGTGACCTGGCGATCGCCGACGCGTCTGCGGGGGCGACTCGGGTCACCGGCCTCGACTTCTCGGAGCGGATGCTCGAGCGGGCGCGGCGCAAGGCCGCCCCGGGCGGGTGCACGATCGAGTGGATCCAGGGCGACATGCTGGCGTTTCCCTTTGCCGACGCGACCTTCGACGCTGCGACCGTCGGCTTCGGCGTGCGCAACGTCGCCGACCTCGAGCTCGCGCTGCGCGAGTTGCGCCGCGTGCTCGTGCCGGACGGCCGGCTCGCCATCCTCGAGATCACGCAGCCGCGCGGGGTGTTGAAGCCGTTCTTCTCGCTCTGGTTCGACCGCGTCGTGCCCGCGCTCGGGAAAGTGCTGCCGGGTGGCTCGGCGTACAGCTACCTCCCCGCGTCAGTGAAGCGCTTCCCGCCCGCAGAGGAACTGGCCGCGCTGCTCGCCGAGTGCGGCTTCGCCGACGTGCGCTTCACCCTGCTCGGCGGCTCGATCGTCGCCCTCCATACCGGACGTGCCTCGTGAGCCGGGCTGGCCGCGAACCGCAGGCGGCAGCCTCCGTCACATCTGTGCGCCCGCTCTCTCACCGATCTGCAACTTCCCCTGCTCGCAGAAACGGGCGCGGGCACTCCGACGGCGGCAGCCTTCGTGACGGAAGTGGCACGTGAGCGCCTTGACGCAGGTGAGCGCGACGCCCGGGTTGGCCGGGTACATGGCCGAGGTGGAGGCCGGGCTCGCGCGCGCCGTCGCGGTGGAGCCGGGGCTCGCTCAGGAGGTTGCAGGCGAGGCGCTCGCGGCCGGAGGCAAGCGGTTGCGGCCGCTGCTCTGCTTTTTGACCGCCGACGGGCGGCCGTCGATTCCCGCCGGTGTCTCCGTCGAGATGGTGCACATGGCGACGCTCGTCCACGACGACCTCGTCGACGGCGCGCGACTGCGACGGGGACTCCCCGCGGCCTGGTCGGTGTACGGGGCCGACGCCGCGAAGGCAGCAGGCGACTACCTCTACGCCTGCGCATTCTCCGTGCTCGCCGAGACCGGCGACGAGAGCGCCGTCGCGACACTTGCCGAGGCCGCCCTCTGCCTGGCGCGCGGCGAGGCGATGCAGAAGCTGCAGCTGCACGACCCGGACACGCCGGTCGACGCGTACCTCGAACGCTGCGCGCTGAAGACCGGGAAGCTGATCGAGGCCGCCTGCCTGCTCGGCTCGGGCGGCGACGCGCGGCTCGGTGCATACGGGCTGAACCTCGGCATCGCCTTCCAGATCGCCGACGACATCCTCGACTGCGCGGGCGAGACACAGCAGACGGGGAAAATCCCGGGCACCGACCTGCGCGAGGGCACACCCACGATGCCGCTGCTGCTCGCTGCGGCTCAGGACGAGCTCGTGCGCGCAGCACTCGCAGGTGGGCCGCTCGACGGAGCGCTCGTCGCCGTTGCGGCGACCGACGCGCTCGAGCGCTCGCGGGACGCTGCGCTCGACTACGCAGCGCGTGCACGGTCGTTCCTCGGATCGCTCGCGCATCGCGACGAGCTCGAGGCGCTCACCTACGCGGTCGTTGACCGGGCGGGGTGAGCGTGGAGACTCCGATCAAGCTCGGTCGCATCGGCTACGTCAACATGGCGCCGATCTTCTATCGGCTCGAAGCCGAGGTCGAGGAGGTCGTCGGCGTGCCGACCGAGCTCAACCGCAAGCTCGTGGGTGGCGAGCTCGACGTCGCGCCGATCTCGTCGATTGAGTACGCACGCAACGCCGACACGCTGCGGCTGCTGCCGCGGCTGTGCGTCTCGAGTGAGGGCGCGGTCGAGTCGATCCAGCTGATCTCGAAGACGCCACTGTCGAAGATTCGTACCGTCGCGGTGACGCCGGAGTCCGCGACCTCCGTCGTGCTGACGAAGGTGCTGTTCCCCGACGCCGAGCACGTGCCGCTGGGGGAGGACGCCGAGGCAAAGCTGCTGATCGGCGACGCGGCGCTGCGCTCAGCCTTCGAGGATCCGACGCCGCACCACGACCTCGGCCGCCTCTGGCTCGAACGCACCGGACTGCCGATGGTCTTCGCAGTGTGGGCCGCACCCGAGCCGACCCATCCCGGCCTGCCGGAGCTCGAGGACGCGCTCGTCGCGTCGGTGCGAGCGGCGCGCGCGGAGCCCGAGCGCCTCGCGCACGAGTCGGCCGAGCGGTACGGCTACCCGGCCGGATTCCTCGCGCGCTATTTCGAGAAGCTGCGCTATCGCTTCGGCCCGCGCGAGCGCACGGGGCTCTACACGTTCCTGGAGCTCGCCCGCGACGTCGGCGAGCTCGACGAGGTGCCCGAGCTGCGGTTCGTCACCGCCGCCGGCGCCCCCGTCTGAGCCGAGTCGCGCGTCTACCGTCTCGGCAGGCGTCTCGGCGGCGCAAGCGGATCGAGCACTCGCTGGAACTCGCGCCACGCGCGACGGCGGAAACGTTCCGTCGGCGCCGGTAGTTCAGGCTGCGGCGAGTCCGACGTCTCCGCGGGGTCACGGCGGGTTCGTAGCGGCTTGATCACTCTCAACGCATAACGGCGGCGGCGCATCGCGAGGTACGGGATGAGTCACGCCGCTCGACGGACATTTGGTGCGCGAGCTGTAGCCGTTTACGCTCTGAGCGTGTCGCGGTTCCCGAGCGCGTTCGGTGAAGACGCCTTCGGCCGGAGGGCCGAGGCGGCGGCTCGGTTCTTCGGGACGCCGAAGTACATCGCGGGCCAGACCGTCGCCGTGATCATCTGGATCACGCTGAACGCGGTCGCGGTCAGCCTGCGCTGGGACCCCTATCCCTTCATCCTCCTCAACCTTGCGTTCTCGACCCAGGCCGCCTACGCAGCGCCGCTGATCCTGCTCGCCCAGACGCGCCAGGCGGACCGCGATAAGGAGGCGCTCGACCATCTCGAGGCTCACCGCTCAGAGGTGATGAGCCACATCGAAGCCCGCGAGTCGGCCCTACGAAAAGAGACCGCGGCGCTCCGTGCCCTGCTCGAGGCGAACACCGACCTCACCCGCGAGGACAAGGCGCTGACCGAGCGAGTTGAGGCACTGACGCGCGAGATCCACGCGCGGCTGGCGCCTCCCGCCTAGATCGAGGTCAGCGCGGTGGGCCGTTCGGCGCGGCGGTACGTGACCTCGTAGCCGAGCTTGCGCGGTACCGAGAGCAGCCCGGCCAGATCGAGCTCGATCGTTGCCCCGGCCTTCTGCGTCACCTCGTCCTCGATCGGCAGATCGAAATCATCGGCGCCGTAGTCGAGCGCCCGGAACGCCTCTTCGTTCTGGGTCAGCACCGAGGTGCGCACGTGCTTGATGTTGTCCAGGAAGATCCGCGACAGCGCGATGTGCCGCCAGTACTCCTGCGGTGAGATCTCCACGCCCGCGAACTCGGTTCCGTACGGCTTGTACGTCCAGCAGAGAAACGAGAAGAGGCCGTCGAGCCCGTCCCGAAGGCACGCGTCCTGGAAGTCGCGAGTCCGCTGTAGGTGCTCCAGCCGCTCGTCGAGCGTCTCGTCGAAGCCGATCACCATCGTCGCGGTCGTCTTCAACCCGGCTTCCACGATTGCGCGCTGTGCCTCGAAGTACTCGCGCACGGTGTACTTGAACTTCGCGTGACGCTTGCGGAAGTCCTCGGTGAGGATCTCGCTGCCGCCGCCGGTGATCCAGTGCACGCCCGCGTCGCGCAGCCGGGCAGCCGCGTCGGCGAACGAGAGGTGAGCGCGGTCGGCGAGGTAGACGAACTCGGCGATCGTCAGCGCGTAGAACTCGATCCGGTCGCCGTAGCGCTCGCGCACGGCTGCGAAGAGCTCGCAGTAGAACTCGAGTGGGAGCTTCGGGTTGAACCCGCCGTTGAACGCGACGAGGTCGCCGCCGACGTCGAGGAGGTTGTCGATCTTCTCGAACACCTGCCGGCGCGAGAGCACGTACCCGCCTTCCTGGTTCGGCAAGACGTAGAACGCGCAGTAGTCGCACTGGGCGACGCAGACGTTCGTGTAGTTGATGATCCGCATCACCATGTAGGTGGCGTGATCGGGCTGATGAAACGTGCCGCGAACGCCCCGCGCGAGCGCCTGTAGCTCCTCGTCCGACGCCTCGTTCCAGAGCGTCCGCGCCTCGTCGACTGTGATTCGACTCACGCGGGAACTGCCTCCTCGACGGTCACCGCTTCGGGCTCGAGCGTGTCCATGAACGAGCTGACCGAGAAGACCGCCTTCCCGGGACCGGCGATCCCGTAGCCGGGGGGAGGCTTCAGGCCGTGCTTCTCGAGGGTCTCGCGGTAGGCCTCGAGCAGGCGGATGTGGTACTCGAGCGGCGCTCCGTTCGGGTTGTCTCGCCCGAGCGGCGTCGTCGGCTCGGGGCACCACGTCGTGAACCGTGGCGTGATGCCGCGGCTCATGAAGTAGTCGAGCCCCTCCGTCGTCGAGGCGATTGCTTCGTCAACCGTGGTGAAGCCGAACGGCTCAGCCATCTCGACGCCGGCCACGAAGTTGGGGATCACGAATCGCGGCCCGAACACCTCGGCCGAGTCGAGGATGCGGCGGTGCCACTCCTCGCGACCGACGTAGCGCTCCTTGCCCGGCGAGATGATCTCGAACAGCCGCTTGTCCCAGACCTCGTAGTTCGGGTGGTAGATCGTGATGCCGTAGTCCTTGTAGCGCTGCACATCTGCGCGCGGGAGAGCCTGCGCGACGACCTTGCCGATCCAGCGACCGGGGAACCGCTCCTCGATCGCCTGTGCGTAGCGACCGTAGAAGTCCGCCTCGGCAAGACCGTCGACCGTCGAGGTGACCGACCCGCCCGTCAGCGTGTACGCCTTCGAGGCCTTCGCCATGTCGTACCGGTCGATGATCGCGAGCGCTTCGAGGACATCCTCGACCGGCTTGACGCCCGTGTAGGGACGGCCTTCCTTCTTGTGCTGGCGCCAGTTGTGGTTGATGTCGCAGAAGCGGCATTCCTCCTTCGCACCGAAGTACTGGCAGAGCCGCAACACGGTCAGATAGATCAGGTAGCCCCACTGGATGGTCGGGGCGGTCTCCATGACCGTCTTGCCGTTCTCCAGCTCGTGGCGGTAGTACTCCGGCATCGGCGGCAACCCGACGTCCGCGATCTGGCGCCCGTCGAGCGACATGCGGAGCACGCCGTCGGCGCTGCGTGCGATCCGGTACGGCGAGTCGGGATTGACGCGCACCGAGACGATCGTGCGGCGCAGCTCGTACGGTCCACCGGTCAGCGCGATCTCCTCGGGCGGACGACGGAGCGCCGCCTCGCCGAGTTGGGTCAACGGCTTCTGGTCGAACGAGAAGATGAAGTACGACTTGGGCTTGATCTCGCCTTCGAGGTTGTCGCTGAGCGCCGAGGTGTCGAAGTCGATGCCGGTGCGGAGCAGATCCTCCTTCAGAACGGCCTCGCGCGGGATGTGCGAGAACCGCTCCATCAGCTCCTCGACGAGAGCGGTACGGGTCTCGGTGCTCACGCCTGTCAAGGTATCGGCACGGGCAGGGACGCCGGGTCAGAGGTCAACGGCATGGCTAAGGTGCGCCCGGGTCATGCCGAGCCGCTTCGCCATCGTCCTCCTGCTCGTCACCGCCTTCGTCGCGCCTGCGGCTGCGGCGGGTGCAGGGCCTGTGAGCCTGATGCCCGGCGTCACCTATACGAAGACGGTCGAGTTCACACCGCATGGCGCCGTCGTCGTGCACGTTCTCACCGCGCCGCGATCCGGCGACGAGAATGGGCTCTACCAGCTCGCGCCGGTGCTCGCCCGCGGTGTCGTCGGTGGCCTGCAGCGCGTGACGCAGCTCGAGAAGGACGCCTCGGCGACGTCCACCGTCGCCGGGATCAACGGTGATCTCTTCAACGTCAAGGACTCGCATCCCGCAGGAGTGTTCGTCGCCGGTGGTGTGCTCGTGCATCCGCCGTCGGCCGGGCGGTCGTCGATCGGCATCGACTCCGCAGGCGTCGTCCACGTTGATCGCGTCAAGTTCTTCGGCACGTGGAAAGGCACGGGCCAACGGCGGCCGTTGAACGGGCTCAACCAGGTGCCGGCCCCCGGACAGGTCGTGCTCTTCACTCCTGCCTACGGCGCGCGCGTGCCGGTTGTTGCCGGTGCGGCCGAGGTGACGCTGCAGCCGTTCCCGGTGAGCGTCCCGAACGCCGATCTCTCGTCGACTGTGACCGCCGTCGCGACCGGCGGCGGCGAGACGATTCCCGCCGACGGCGCGGTGCTGATGGCGACGGGTGCAGTTGCTCCGAAGTTGCAGGCAGAGGCACCGGCCGGGACACCCGTGACCTCGCGGCTCATCCTGCAACCCGCGTGGACGGGCGTCACCTCGGCGCTCGGCGGCGGGCCCGTGCTCGTGCGAAACGGCAAGGCGGTGTTTCGCTCACTCGAGGACTTCAC
>JACDGR010000081.1 GCA_013821525.1 Actinomycetota bacterium | reverse complement strand
AGGCGCGCGTGCACGCCGCTGCCGGCGCCGGCGCTCCGCAGCGCGAACGCCGAGGCACGGGTGAGCTTCGAAGAGTCGACGGTCTTCATCCGCTGCTTCGCCACGAGATCGTTGGTCTGGAAGAGTGCACTGACCCGAGAGGCGTTGGACGAGCACCCTGCATCCTTGAGGAGCAATGCGTAGAACAGCGCGGAGCGCTGCCCGGCCGGCAGCCCCAGCTCCTCCGCGATGCGCATCCCGATCAGGCAGGTTCTGACGGCGTGCCCAGCGGGCTGGCCCTCGGTCAGGTCGAGGGCGTGCGAGAGCGCGGCGACGACCTCGGACAGGCGGAGCTCACGCATGCTCATAGTGTCGGATCGGCTCGGAGGGGCTCGAGCTTGAGCGCGCGTAGGATCTCGCCGTGTCCGCAACATCGCATCGCGAGACGGAGTCCGGAATCGAGATCAAGCCGCTGTATGCGGCCGACGACGCGCCGTCGGCGCTCGAGGCGCCGGGCGAGTACCCGTACATGCGCGGGCCATACCCGGACATGTACCGCGGTCGGCCGTGGACGATGCGCCAGTACGCGGGTTTCGCCTCCGCCGAGGAATCGAACGCCCGCTACCGGTACCTGCTCGAGCGCGGCCAGACGGGCCTCTCGATCGCCTTCGACCTGCCGACCCAGCTCGGCTACGACTCCGACGATGCGCACGCACTCGGCGAGGTCGGGCGAACGGGCGTCGCGATCGACTCGCTCGCCGATATGGAGATCCTGCTCGGAGGCATACCGCTCGGTGAGGCGTCTACCTCGATGACGATCAACGCACCTGCGTCGATCCTCCTGCTCCTCTACGAGCTCGTCGCGGAAGGGCAGGGCGTGCCGAGCACCGCGCTGCGCGGAACGGTGCAGAACGACATCCTGAAGGAGTACATCGCTCGCGGGAACTACATCTTCCCGCCGCGTCCTTCAATGAGGCTGACGACCGACCTGTTCGCGTATTGCGCGGAGCGGATCCCGTCGTGGAACACGATCTCGATCTCTGGCTACCACATTCGGGAAGCCGGGTCGACCGCGGTGCAGGAGCTCGCGTTCACACTCGCGAACGGCATCGCGTACTGCACCGCCGCCGTCGAAGCAGGCCTGTCGCCCGACGACTTCGGCGCGCGCCTCTCGTTCTTCTTCAACGCGCACAATGATTTCTTCCAGGAGGTCGCGAAGTTTCGCGCGGCGCGCCGGCTCTGGGCGCGCATCATGCGAGAGCGATTCGGTGCGACGAATCCAAAGGCGATCGCGCTGCGCTTCCACGCGCAGACCGGCGGGTCGACGCTGACGGCGCAGCAGCCGGAGAACAACGTCGTGCGTGTCGCGATCCAGGCACTTTCAGCCGTCTGTGGCGGTGCTCAGTCGCTCCATACGAACTCCTTCGACGAGGCGCTCGCGCTCCCCACCGAGGCGGCGGCGACGATCGCCCTGCGCACGCAGCAGATCCTCCAGAACGAGGCCGGAACGGTCGATACGGCCGACCCGCTCGGCGGCTCGTACTACATCGAGGCGCTGACGAGCGAGCTCGAGACCCGCGCGTGGGAGTTGATCCAGCATGTCGATCAAATCGGTGGCGCGGTGCTGGCGGTCGAGCAGAACTTCGTGCAGGGCGAGATCGAGAACGCGGCCTACGCCTGGCAGCAGCAGGTCGAGTCCGGCGAGCGAGTGATCGTCGGCGTGAACGCGTTCGTCGCCGAGCAGGAAACGTCGATCGAGCTCCAGACGATCGATCCCCAGGCCGAGCGGCGTCAGCTCGAACGGACGGCGAAGGTGCGCACTGAACGCAACCGGGAGGACGCCGAGGCGAGCCTCGCTCGGGTGCGGGACGCAGCGCGAGGGACCGAGAATTTGCTGCCGCCGATGCGCGACGCGTTACGCGCTCGGTGCACGGTCGGCGAGATCTGCGGTGTGCTTCGTGCTGAGTGGGGTGAGCACGACCGGGCGTCGCGCGCTGCCGGCTAGCGGCGCCAATTGTCGATCGATTATCTAGGCTCGAGGGGTGGCGGTCTCGAACCCTCTTCGCGTCCCGCAATTCGACGCGGGGGAGCTCGACACGCCGCGTCCGCAGGGGCAGTGGAGGCTGGCGTGGCGTCGGCTGAAGCGCGACCGGGTCGCCTTCGGCTGCGGGATCTTCCTCGTCGTTCTCGTCTTCGCCGTCGGGCCGGGCGCACCGCTCTACGGGAAGCTCGTCGGTCACGGCCCGAACGACTTCTTCCCGTACGCCGTGTCCGTGGCGCTGCGTCCGGCCGGGCCGTTCACGGTCACTTGGGATACCGCGGAGACCGCCGACAGCGACCCGTTCGCGTTCACGCACAAGCCGCCTCCGAAGGGAACCGGCAAGACGCTGCTCCTGCTCGGCGCTGACAGCCAGCTTGGCCGCGACGAGTTCCTGCGCGTGCTCTACGGCGGGCGCGTCTCGCTGGAGGTGGCTGCCGGAGCCGCGCTGTTCGCGATCCTGATCGGCGTCGTGCTCGGGACGCTCGCCGGGTACTACGGCGGTCTCGTCGATGCGGTGATCTCACGCTTCACCGACCTCGTGATGGCGTTCCCGTTGCTGCTCTTCCTCGTGATGATCGGCAGCCTCTTCAGCTACGGCATCACGCGCTGGACGTTCGGCGGGCTGCTCAATCAGGGTGTGTTCCAGCTGATCGTCGTGATCGGTGCGTTCACGTGGTTCTATCCGGCGCGGATCGTGCGCGGCCAGATTCAGTCGCTGCGCCAGCGTGAGTTCATCGAGGCTGCGCACATGGTCGGCGCGCGCGACTCGCGCATCCTCCGCACGCACCTGTTCCCGCATCTCCTCCCGCCGCTGCTTGCGTACGGGACGTTGCTCGTCGCGACGAACATCATGATCGAGGTCGGCGTCACGTTCCTCCAGGCGGGCATCAAGCTCCCGACGGCGAGCTGGGGGAGCTTGCTCGCTCAGACCTGGGGGACGATCTTGAATCCCAACCCGTACAACCCCGCCACGACGCAGCCCTGGTTGACGCTCTGCCCGTCGATCGCGATCTTCCTCACCGTCTTCGCGTTGAACCAATTCGGCGAGGGACTGCGCGAGGCGACCGACCCCCGGAGTGTGCGCTGATGACGGCGTACGTGCTTCGTCGGCTGGCCGTCGCCGTCGTGCTCGTCTGGATCCTCTCGGTCGTCACGTTCGCGATCTACCTGAAGGTCCCCGCCGACCCCGCCGGCTTCCTGGTCGACATCCAGCACGCGACTCCGGCGGCGATCGCGAAGGCGCACCACCAGCTCGGAACCGACCGACCTGCTGTCGTGCAGTACGGCCACTACGTCTGGCGGGCGCTGCACGGAGACCTCGGGATCTCGTGGGCGACGATCGGCTTCGCGCCGAACGGCACGCCGTCCGGCGCTCCCGTCGGTCACATGGTGTGGAGCGCGCTGCTCGTGACCGGCTCGCTCGCGCTCGGCGGCTTCGTGCTGCTGCTGCTCGTCGCAGTGCCACTCGGCGCGTTCGCCGCGACGCGGCCGCGGTCGTTGGTCGACCGCCTCTCGCTCGGCGTCTCGGTCGCCGCGATCTCCACGCATCCTCTTGTCGTCGGGTTGTTGCTCCAGTTGTTCGTCGGCAACCGCTGGCACCTGTTGCCCGCGTCCGGGTACTGCACCGTATCGCGCCCATCCGCT
Organism: Actinomycetota bacterium; assembly: GCA_013821525.1. Classification (GTDB taxonomy): domain Bacteria; phylum Actinomycetota; class Thermoleophilia; order Gaiellales; family Gaiellaceae; genus PALSA-600. The sequence goes on along the minus strand of JACDGR010000081.1, from coordinate 7,183 downwards.
GCCGAGATCGACGCCGTGCGCCGGTTCGCGCCGACCAACACTCCGGTGCCGTGCGGCGGCGTCGGGCACTGGGCGTGGCACCTCGTGCTGCCGTGGATCACGTTCGCGCTCTTCTTCGTCGCGCTCTACATGCGCATCATTCGTGCGCGCATGCTCGAGGTGCTCGAGGAGCCTTGGGTGCGCACCGCACGTGCCAAGGGTGCGTCGGAGTTCCGCGTCATCCGTGCGCACGCGCTCCGAAACGCGATCGCGCCCGTCGTGACGATGACCGCGATGGACGCCGGGATGGCAATCGGGATCGCGATGTACATCGAGACCGTCTTCGGCCTGCCGGGGCTCGGTCGCACGACGATTCTCGCGCTCGCAGGCCAGCAGGGCTACGACCTGCCCGTGATCCTCGCTGTGACGCTCGTAGCCGCGACCGCGATCATCATCCTGAATCTCGTCGCCGACCTACTGCTGCTGGCCGTGGATCCGACGGTCGCGCGGCGAACCGGGCGAGGGGTGCTGCGATCGGTCGGCCGCGCCGCGTGATGCGCATCCTGCTCGTGTCGCAGATGTACCCCGGGCCAGACGATCCGGACCTCGGGTCCTTCGTCGAGCAGCAAGTGGACGTGCTGCGCGAGCGAGGCCACGACGTGGAGCTCGCGGTGCTCGACCGGCGCGCGGGCGGCAAGGCGCGGTTCCTCGAGCTGCGCCGCCGCGTGCGAGCAGCGGCGAAGCCCGAAGTCGTGTGGGCACACTTCCTCGTGCCGGCCGGTCTCTTCGCATCCGAGGTCGACGCGCCACTCGTCGTGACCGCCCACGGACGCGATGTACGCAATATCGGGACAATCCCCGGTGTCGCACGCTTGACGCGACGGGTCGTGCGCAAGGCCGCCACCGTCATTGCCGTCTCGGAGTATCTCCGCCGCGAGCTCGAAGAGCGGCTGCCTGAGGCGCACGGCAAGACTGCGGTCATCGATTCCGGGGTCGACGTCGAGCGGTTCTCGACGGTGGCGCCCGCTGCCAGCCTGCCGCATCCGGCGTTCGTCCACGTCGGGTCGCTGACCGACCGGAAGAACGTCGTTCGTCTGGCTGATGCATTCGCGCTTGTCGGTCGGGGGTCACTGACCTTCGTCGGCGACGGCCCCCTGCGTTCCGAGCTCGAGTCCCGGCCGGGCGTCCGGGTCGTCGGCTCGGTCTCGCACCACGCGGTTCCGGGTTGGTTGAGCGCCGCCGATGTTGTCTGCGCGCCGGCCCTGATCGAGCCGTTCGGCCAGGCGATCCTCGAGGCGCTCGCCTGTGCGCGCACCGTCGTCGCAACCCGCATTGGCGGCCCGCCCGAGTTCGTCACTCCCGCTGCCGGAATTCTCGTCGACCCGCTCGACGTGGGTGAGCTTGCGCGCGCGCTCGAGCTTGCTGCGTCCTTCCCCGTGCCGAACGACGGGGCACGCGCGGCCGCCGGCACGCACGAGCTCAGGCTGCAGGTGGGTCGGGTGGAGGAGATCCTCCAGCAAGCCGTTCGAGGTCGGCCAGCCTGATCTCGACGAGCGGCCGGATCGAGTCCTCGAGGCCGTGCTCGCGAGCGACCGCGAGTGCTTGCTCGTAGCTCTGGCGGATCTTCGCGGCCGCGACGCCCTGCTTGAGCCGGTTGTCGCCCGTCACCAGCAGGTCGTGTATCCGTTGGCGCGCTTCGTCTGTTTCCACCGCACGCGTAGGGTACTCGCGCATGTCGTCTCGGGCACATCGGGGAGAGAACCTGAGCGCTGAGCAGGTCAGCGTCGTGATCGCGGACGACCAGCGGCTCTTTGCCGAGGCGCTCGAGGCGATCCTGTCGTCGGAGAGGCGGATCGTCGTCGTCGGGCGCGCCTTCGACGGCCGGTCGGCTCTCGAGCTCTCGCGGGTCCACCACCCGGACGTCGTCCTGATGGATATCGCGATGCCCGTGATGGACGGGATCGACGCGACGAAGGCGATTCGCGACGAGCTTCCCGGGACGCGGGTGATCGTCCTGACCGGCTCAGCCTCCACGCAGGACATCTCGCGGGCGCGCGCCGCAGGAGCGGCTGGCTACGTGACCAAGGATCAGATCGCGGGTGATCTCGTCCGTGCGATCCTCGACACGGCGGCGTAGAAGCTCCCACAACAATGAGCTACCCTTCCGCGGCGATGCTCCCGGTCTTCGCCGTCATCCATGTCCTCCTTGCGGCCTCGCTCGTCGGCTTGATCCTGATGCATTCGGGCCGGGACACGGGCCTTGCGGGCATGGGCTTCACGCCGCAGTCGCAGGGCGGGACGCACATCGTCGAACGTAACCTGACGCGCGTCACGATCCTGGTCGCCGTTCTCTTCTTCCTGAACACGATCCTGCTCTTCCGCCTACTGCAGTAGTCGCGCATGGAGCTGTCGGGTCTGCATCACGTGACGTGTGTGTGTGCTTCCGCACAGCGGACGCTCGACTTCTATCGTGACGTTGTCGGCTTCACACTCGTCAAGAAGACCGTCAACTTCGACGACCCGCACAGCTACCACCTGTATTTCGGTGATCCGGCGGGGAGCCCGGGCTCGCTGATCACGTTCTTCGAATGGCCCCGCGCTGACGTCGGCCGCCTCGGCCGCGGCACGCTCGAGTCGATCGGTCTCGAGACGCCGCTCGTCGAAGTCGACTCGGAGGTCGAGGATCCCGACGGCCTGAAGCTGAGGCTCTACGCGGGCGCGGTTCCGCGGCTCCGCGACGTCACCGTGATCGGGAATGCGGATCTGTATGCAGGGCTGTTCGACGACGACGGCCCGTTGCGGTTTGCCGAGCCGGTCGAAGAGCCAGCGCTCGTCGGGCCGGGAACGACGCATCACATTGCCTTCCGTGCCCGCGACGATGAAGAGCTGCAGGCCTGGCTCTCGCATCTGACCGAGATGGGACTGAGGCCGACCGACGTGCAGGATCGGAAGTACTTCCACTCGGTCTACTTCCGCATGCCGGACGGTGTGCTGATCGAGATCGCGACCGATCCGCCGGGCTTTACGGTCGATGAGCCTGCCGAGTCCCTCGGCGAGAGCCTCTCGCTGCCGGACTGGCTCGAGCCCGAGCGCGAGACGCTCGAGCGCGAGCTGACGCCGATCGCCTGAACCTCCGCGGAGGCTCGTGCAGGCGATGACGAGGCGGCTACACTAGGCGCGCTCTCTGGCGCTGGTGGCGGAATTGGTAGACGCGCTAGCTTGAGGGGCTAGTGGCCGCAAGGCCGTGGAGGTTCAAGTCCTCTCCAGCGCACTCAGGCCGTCCCATCTCGGGGCGGCTTTCTTTTTGGCCCGAACCAGGTTCAGACCTGGTTCGTGGGTCACGCCGCGCGGAGCCCTGCGACCTGGTTCAGACCTGGTTCAGGGGCTCGCCGCGCTGGAGCCCGACCCCGACGTTGACGCCGGCCGCAGGAGTCTCTACTCTTGACGGCGAACACACGTTCGTCCCCGCCCATCGACCGCTCGGAGGAGCCCAGTGCTCACCGCCCGCCAACAGGAGATCTGGAACTACCTCGTCGAATACGTCGACCTGCACGGCTATCCGCCCACCGTGCGCGAGATCGGCGAGCAGGTCGGCCTCGCGTCGCCCTCGACGGTGCACGCCCATCTCGCGAACCTCGAGCGCGCCGGACTGCTCCGGCGCGACCCGACGAAGCCGCGCGCCCTCGAGCTGATCGGCCGCGAGCGCCGCGAGCCCATGTCCCAGCTGGACGAGGCGCGCGATGTTTCCCGCCTGCCGCTCCTGGGCGAGATCGCAGCCGGCGGTCCACTCCTCGCGGAGCAGTACATCGAGGAGTACATCGCGATGCCCGCCTCGACGAAGGGCGACTTCCTCCTGCGCGTCAAGGGCGAGTCGATGATCGACGCAGGCATCCTCGACGGCGATCTCGTGATCGTGCGGCGCCAGCAGGACGCACGGAACGGCGAGATCGTCGTCGCCCTGGCGGGTGCCGACGAGCTGGCGGACGAGGCCACGGTCAAGACGTTCTACCGCGAGGAAAATCGCATCCGTCTGCAGCCGGAGAACGCGTCGATGGGGCCGATCTACGCAGAGCACGTGCAGATCCTCGGACGTGTTGTGGGGGTGTTCCGCGAGCTCTGACGAGCGCTGCTCGCCCACGATGAACGTCGCCTCCTTCAACCGCACGCTCGATCAGGAGCTCGCTGCGCTGCTGCGCGGTGCGTCGCTCGAATGCCTCGTCTGCGGCGAGTTCGTGATGCACGCGCGGTCGAACAGCATCTTCTGCCCGGAGTGCTGCAGCCAGGTCGGAGACGAAGAGGCGCTGGAGTCGGGGCTAGAGTTCACGGTGCAGGCCGGGTGACCGCGGGCGGCTGATCCGTCAGCCGTTCGAGGAAAGTCCGGACACCGTAGGGCAGGACGCTGGCGTGAGCCAGGGGGCGAAAGCCGACGGAAAGTGGAACAGAAAGGAAACCGCCGCCGCCGTCTCGTCAAGGGGCGGTGACGGTAAGGGTGAAAAGGTGGGGTAAGAGCCCACCAGCGCCGCGGCGACGCGGCGGCTTGCTAAACCCCGTCCGGTGCAAGGCGAACAGGGCCCGTCATGAGGCTGCCCGCCCAGGGCCCGGGTAGCTGCCGAGAGGGATGGTCATCCTCGACAGAATCCGGCTTATAGGCCTGCTACAGCGAAGCCCCCGCATGGGGGCTTCGCCATTTGCAGAGCGATCAGCTGTCGTCTTCGTCCTCGGTGATCGAGTCGGCATCCCCGGAGGAGGTTTTCGCCCACGGGCCGCCTTCGTCGGTCTGCTTGTCCGGATCGTGGCCCATCGCCTCTTCGGCCAGGCGCTCGCGATCGGAGTTCGGATCGTCCTTCGGTGTGTCTGTCATGCCTGGCCGAGTTCCCGCAGGCGCGCGCCGTTAAGCGCGGTGGCCGGCGGCGGTTACGCGAGTCAAGACTCGGATCCCTCGAAGCCTGCGAGTGCCGATTCTACGAGCAAGGGCAGCGTCGACAGGTTGTAGCCCCCTTCGAGCACGGCGGCCACGCGCGGCGCAAGTCGTGTGGCGCGGCGGGCGAGTGACGCGAACGCCTCGGTCGAGAGCTCGAGATCGGCGAGCGGATCCTCCGCGTGCGCGTCGAACCCGGCCGAGACGAGCAGCAGTTCGGGCCCGAACCTCCGCACGGCGCGCTCGACCGTCTCCCACGCTTCGAAGTACGCGGCGTCGCCGGTGCCCGCTGCGAGCGGGATGTTGACGAGCGTCTCGCCTTGCTCGTACGGCCCACCGCTCCCGGGGTAGAACGGCCACTGGTGCAACGAGGCGAACAGGATCGAGGGGTCGTCGCCGACGATGTCCTGCGTCCCGTTCCCGTGATGGACGTCCCAGTCGATGATCGCCACGCGTTCGATGCCTAGCTCGGCCTGCGCCCAGCGGGCCGCGATCGCGATCGAATCGAACAGACAAAACCCCATCGCGCGCGCGTGCTCGGCATGGTGGCCCGGAGGGCGCGCGAGCGCGAAACCACCACGCTTCACCGCGTCGATCGCGGCGCCGGCAGCGAGCAGCGCTGCGTCGAAGCTCGTCTCCGTGCACACGGTGTCGGCATCGATCCAACCGCGCGTCACGCGCACCTGCTCGAGGAGCTCCGCCGTGTGGCAGCGTAGGACATCATCTTCCGTCGCGGGCGCGCACTCGACGAACGGGAACCGTTCGTGCAGCACCTCGATGCGGCTTTGCGACTCGGGATGCCCGCCGGTCGGGTGCAGCCGCGCGAATGACGAGTGGCTTACGAGCTCGATGAGCGAACCGCCTCGAGAACCTCCTCGAGCGGACGATCCGACCCCATGCGCCCGATCAGGTAGCAGAGGAGCGGCGCGTTCTTGCGGTCGCCGCTCTCGTGTGCCGCGATGCGCGCGATCTTCAAGAGCGCCGTCGAGTCCTCGTTCGACAGCGCTTCGTCGCTGCCGATTGCCGTACTCACCCGCCGCAGCCAGTCGTCCATGGCGCGGGAGCATAGACGGCGCTCTCGCTAGGGTGGCGCGATGCCGCGCGCGCTCTGGGCGAAAGCGCCGTTCGTGCTGGCACAGCACCGTGCAGTTCTCCTCGCGGTGATCGTCGCCTCGTTTCTCGTGGCGATGGCGGCGTCGTCTGCGCCACTCCTGCGCGCCGGCGCCGAGAGCGAGGCGCTGAAGGGGAAGCTCGAGCTGCTGACGCCACTCGGGGCGGGGTTGACGATCGAGAACTACCGCCGCCCGGAGTCGGCAGCGGGCGATCGTGCGCGCCGCGCCGCCGCGGTGCGTTTCGCGCAGGGGTTGCCCTACGTTCAGCCGCCGATCCTGACGACGACTGCCTTCGCGCAAGTCGGAGGCCGGGCGGCGCTGGCCGGGAACCCGTTGTACGTGGTCCCGATGGCGCGAACCGGCGCCACGGAGCACGTCCACCGCGTGGTGGGCGAGGGCAGCAACGCGTGGATCCCGGGCTCCGTTGCGACCGTTGCCGATCTCGCTCCGGGCGACACGTTGCACCTGCTCAGCGGCGGCCTCGGAGCGCGGCCTCGCGCGGTGAGCCTGCCCGTCAGCGCCGTGTACCGGGGGCTCGAGGGAGATCGGGACAATCCCTACTGGGTCAACTTCACGGTGCGCATCCGTGCGAGAACACCCGACTCCCCGCTACCGCCGGCGTTCGTGCTGGTGCGACAGGACGAGCTCTACCGCATCAGCGCGCGGCTCCGTGATCCGTACCTCGAGAACACCTTTGAGTTTCCCGTCGCGCCCGGGGCGCTCACGCCTGCGCGCGCCCGCAAGATCGCCGACTCCTTCGCTGCCGCTCGTCGCGCACTCGCCCGTCCGACCCCACTTGCCCAGAGCCTGGGCTGCGGGATGACGCAGACGACTCGCTGCAGCGTCACCAGCTCGATCCAGGCCGCGGTGATCCTGGCGCACAACAGTGTGGATGCGTTGACGCCGGTGATCCTGCTGCTCGCTGCCTTTGCGGGCGTGATCGCCGCGGGAGCCGCGTTCATCGCCGGCACGTTCGGCGTGCGCCGCCGTTCCGGTGAGGCGCGGCTCTCGGTTGTGCTGGGAGAGCGGCGCGCGTCGTTCGCCGCCCGCGCGGCGCTCGAGGCGCTTCTGCCGGCGGTCGTCGGGGCGGCAGGCGGGCTTGGCACGGCAGCCCTCCTCGTGCAGGTCTTCACGCCGGACGGAACCGTTGACGGCAGCGTGATCAGGAGCGCGC
>JACDGR010000505.1 GCA_013821525.1 Actinomycetota bacterium | reverse complement strand
CCTGAGAACTCCGCAACTGCGGCAGCGACGAGTGGCGCCTGGTCGATCCGCGCCAGCCCGTGATCGGCACCGTCGATCTCGACCACATCGCCCGACAACTGCCGCGCGACCGAACCGTCCCAGCTTGCGTCCGCGGTGCCGCCGACGAGTAGCGCAGGCGCTGTCCGCCGCCGCAGGCAGGCGAGCGACTCGGGCTCGGCGAGCAGGGGCATCAGCCAGACAGCGGACCAGCCATGATCGGCTGCGAGGCCCGCCGCGCGCGTCGTCAGCGATTTCGCGGGTGCACCTCGCCCGCGAACCTCGCGGCCGCCTCTGCCCGGGCGCGCGTCCAGTCCGAGGCGTCCCTGCGTTCGATCGAGGAACTGATCCCAGACGAGGACGACGCGCCACTCGTCGGCCAGGAGCGGCTCGATCGCGTGCCAGAGGGCCGGCATGCCGGTCAGCATCGCGCCGGGAAGTGCGACCGCCGTGCGCTCGGGATCGCCCGCGTACTCGTAACCCTGGCAGACCCCGAGATCGACCGGCTCGATCACGCGAGCTTTTCGCGCACCAACTGACTGACGGCTGAGCCGTCTGCGCGTCCGGCGATCTGCGGCATCACGTCGGCCATCACGCGACCCATGTCACGCATGCTCGTCGCCTTGTTCTCGGCGATCGCGTCGTCGACGATGCGGTCGAGCTCATCCTCGGAGATGGGCTCCGGCATGAACTCCTCCAGCACAGCGAGCTCCGCCTCTTCCTTCGCCGCCTGCTCCTCGCGACCGGCGTCGCGGAACGCATCGGCCGCCTCGTGCCGTTTCTTGCGCTCCCGCTGCAGCACCTGGAGCTCTTCGTCTTCTGTCAGCGGACGCTGCAGATCCTTCTCCGACGAGCGCAGGCTCGAGAGGATCAGGCGCAGCGCGTCGCGCCGTTCGCTCTCGCGGGCGAGCATCGCGTCCTTGACCTCAGTCTCCAGGCGATCGATCAGCGTCACAGCTCGAGCTCCGCCTGCGCCGGCTCGGCGAGCCCGACGGCTGCCGGCACCTCTGCGAGCGCGTCGGGACCGCCACCGAGGATGTGCCAGTGAAGGTGAAAGACAGTCTGTCCTGCTGCGGCTCCGACGTTCACGAGCACACGGTAATCGGTCAGGCCGACCTTCGCAGCGGTCTCTGCCACGAATTCGAGCATCTGCTTGGTCTCCTTCGCACCGAACTCGCCGATCTCGCGGAACGTGTCGACGTGCCGTTCCGGCAGCACGAGCACGTGCACCGGCGCCTGCGGGTTGATGTCGTTGATCGCGACGAACCCCTTCGCCTTGTGCACATAGGCGCCCTCGCGGGCGATGCTGCAGAAGAGGCAGTCGTCCACGCGGTGATCGTACGGGGTCAGGCGAGACGGTGCACGTCGGCGGCCCAGTGCGCGAGCGTCCGACGGTCGACGTGCTCGTACCCCGCGAGCTGAGGCTGCTCGGAGACGAAGTAGCCCGACGTGATCACGGTCGTCGCATCGATCCGCTCAGGCAGTGCTCGAACCGCGTCGACGGAGATATTCGCGACCACGGTGACGGCGGTCGGCAATGCCTCGTCGGCGCCGACTCGGCGTGCGTCGATCGCGACGCCGTTGCGCTCGGCGTTCTCCAGCGTTGCCGCGATCGACGGCTCCTCGATGTCGACACCGATCACCGGCGCGAACCCGAGCAACGCGGCCGCCACCGAGAGCACCCCCGACCCGCACCCGACGTCGAGCAGGGAAGTCGGCTCGATCGTCTGCAGCAGATCGAGGCACAGTTGCGTGGTCGGGTGGGCCCCGGTTCCGAATGCGCGGCCCGGATCTACGACGACGACGATCGCGTCGGTCGGCGGGTCCTCCCAGGGCGGGCCGACCCACAGGCGCCCGGTGCGAATCGGCTGATGGAAGGTGCGCCAGCGGTCTTCCCAGCCGGCCTCGACGTCTGCCCCCTGCCCGGTCCCGAAGAAGTGCCAGAGCCGTTCCTCGCCCGCCGCGTCGGTGTAGGCGGCGAGCTCGACGCCGTTTGTCAGCTCGACCTCTTCGAAGCCCTCGGGGAAGAGCTCGATCATCGTCGCCCGCGCGTTCTCGGCGTTCGCGTGCCCGATCTGCACCGACACACGGCGCAATCCGACGCTCATCGAAACGCACTCTTCAGCTTGTCGAAGAAGCCTTCGTCGTGCCTGTACGTATCGTCGTCACTCGCCGCGTCGAACTCCTGGAGAAGGCGTCGTTGCTCGTCGCTCAGCCGACGCGGCACCGAGACGTTGACGAGCACT
>JACDGR010000504.1 GCA_013821525.1 Actinomycetota bacterium | reverse complement strand
GCCAGAAGCAGCCCCCCGTCGACCGGTACATCGCCGGCTACCAGGCGGGCGCGAAGGCGGCGTTCCCCGGCGTGAAGACCCTGAACGCGTACTCACAGGACTTCGCGAACCAGGCGAAATGCAAGGAGATCGCGCTCAACCAGATTGCGGCGGGCTCGGCTGTCGTGTTCCAGGTCGCAGGCGGCTGCGGGCTCGGCGCGCTCGACGCAGCGAAGGCGAAGGGCGTCTGGGGGATCGGCGTCGATGCCGACCAGGGCTTCCTGGGAACGCACATCCTCACCTCGGCGCTGAAGGGCGTGGACGAGGCGGTCTTCCTCGCGATCAAGGACGCGAAGACCGGCAGCTTCAAGGGCGGTCAGGACGCCGTCTACGGCCTCGAGCAGAAGGGTGTCGGGCTCGGGAAATTCTCACCGAAGGCGCCCGCCGGGATCGAGGCAAAGGTGAAGGCGATCCAGCTGCAGATCACGAGCGGGAAGATCGCGAACATCCCGACCACCGTCCGGTAGAGACGGATTCGTCCGCCGGCAGGCCCGCTGCGCGCGGGCCTGCCTCACGGATCGGAACCTCAGCGCCGGACGCGGGTCGGCGCATGGAAGACTGAGCTTCGCGCCCGCCCGACGGGCCTCTCCAGCGACGAAAGGGACGCCACGCGATGGACGCACTCACCCCCGAGCACCACACGTTTCTCCGCTCCGGTAAGAACTTCGGCGTCGTCGCGACGGTCGGCGACGACGGTCGCCCGCAGACGAGCGTCGTCTGGGTCGACTCGGACGGCGAGCACGTCCGCTTCAACACGACCAACAAGCGCGCGAAGGGCCGCAACCTCCGGCGCGACCCACGCGTCTCGATCACCGTCTGGGATCGGGATGACCCTTATCGCTATCTCGAGGTGGAAGGGATCGCCGAACTGACCGAAGAGGGCGCGGGAGAGCACATCGACGAGCTCTCGCGGCGCTACGAGGACAAGCCGTTCCACACGCTCACCGATCGCGTGATCGCGACGATCAAGCCGACGCGCATCCTCGACTACGGCCGGTGAGCCCCCTCGTCATCATCTCGTCGTTCCTCGCTTCGGCCGTGGAATGGGTCGAGGCGTTCACGATCGTGCTGGCCGTCGGCCTGTTCCGCGGCTGGCGTCCTGCATTCGCCGGGACGGCGCTCGCGGCCGTAGTGCTCGCTGCGATCGTCGTCGCTCTCGGCACGGCGGTCAACTCCTTCCCGGTGGCGGACGCCCAGGTGATCGTCGGCGTATTCCTCCTGCTGTTCGGGCTGCGCTGGCTGCACAAGGCGATCCTGCGCGCGTCGGGGCTGAAGGCGTTGCACGACGAGGCCGAGGAGTTCGAGGCTACGCAGCGAGCGCTCTCCGGCGAGGACCGAGGCCGTGAGTACTGGGTTGCGCTGACGACCGCGTTCAACGGTGTCCTGCTCGAAGGGGTCGAGGTCGTGCTGATCGTGATCGCACTCGGCGGCGTCGGACACCGGGTCGGCGCCGCAGTCGGCGCAGCAGTTGCGCTCGCGGCAGTGATCGTGCTCGGAGTCGCGCTGCGCGCACCGCTGACGCGCATCCCCGAGAATCTGATGAAGGCCAGCGTGGGGGTGATGCTGACGTCGTTCGGCGCGTTCTTCGCCGGGGAGGGGATCGGTGTCCGCTGGTGGCATTCCGATCTGAGCATCGTGCTGCTCGTCGCGCTCTTTGCGACCTTGTTCGTCGTCTTCTCCGCCCTGCTGCGCCACCCACGTCAGGTGCGCATGCCACGGCTCCTCGCGGCGATCGTCACCGAGATCTGGGGTCTGGTTGTCGGGGCAGGCTCACTCGCGCTCGCTGCGATCGTGGCGGTGCTCGGTGCAGCATTGCTCGCGACCCGGCTCAGCGACGCGCGCGGATGGGCCGCGCTGCTCCTCGTCGGCGGGATCGTGGCAGCTCTCGTGATCGCCGTTGCGGAGTCGCGACGATCACACGTTGAATGAATAGCTGAATAGTGCATATGCTCCGCCGGTGTCCGAGCTGAAGGAGGCGGGTGTGGTGACCGATCTACGTGCGCAGGCGCGCGACCATCTGTGGTTGCACTTCACCCGGATGCACGGCTACGAGGCCCCTGTGATCGTCCGTGGCGAAGGCTGTTACCTCTGGGACGACGCAGGCAAGCGGTACCTCGACGCGCTCGCAGGTCTCTTCTCGGTGAACATCGGTTACAGCTACGGCGAGGAGATCGGCCAGGCGTCGCTCGAGCAGATGCGCGAGCTGCCCTTTTACACCAACTGGTCC
>JACDGR010000503.1 GCA_013821525.1 Actinomycetota bacterium | reverse complement strand
CAACTGGAGCGGCAACACCAATAACCGTGTGTACAAGAACCTCGGCCTGACCGAAGGTCACCACGATCTGTCTCACATCAGCTCCGACAACGCGTTCGCCAAAATCCGAAAGATTCACAAACACCTCTGGGAACAGAGCGTCAAACTGCACGATTTGCTCAAGGCCACCCCGGACGGCAGCGGCGCCACGCTCTGGGACAACACCCTTGTCGTGCACTGGAACGAGCTCGGCCAGGGCGATGTTCACTCCGAAAACGACGCGCTCGTCGTGCTCGCGGGCGGCGCCAGCGGCTACTTCAAAATGGGCCGCCTGATCGACTTTCAAAACAAGGCAAGCTTCGCCGACATGCTGGTGTCGTGTTTCCACTACATGGGCTTCAACGACGTGACGAGCTTCGGCGATCCGCTTCTCAATACCGGCGGAGGCCTGGTCGGGCTCACCGCGTAACGCTGGTACTCATCTAGGGCTGCCCCCACCGCATCCGTCCTCGCGCTTCGCGCTGCGGGCGGTGCCCTCCCCCTGTACGATGGCTGGCGTCTCGACCGCCTCATCGCGAGCGCCAAACCTCCCCAGCTCCTGCTAGGGCCAAATTTGGACAAGCGCCGCAGTGAGGTGGGTCGCGACGCACGTCCAATGGGAAGTCGCGCCGACTCGATCGAGCGCCAGTACAGGGTCGACGAGGCGTCGCGGTGGGTCGAGGCAGAAGGGACCATCGATGACGGAGCAAGCAGAAACGTTTTTAAGATTCGTTGGGATTGATTGGGGCTCTGAGGCCCATCAGGCTTGCGTGATCGATGGATCACGCAAGGTCCTTCTCGAGAAGGCGTTTGCGCATTCGGGCAAGGGACTTTCTGAGCTCGTGGAGGCGGTCCTCGCTGCTGCTGGCGTTGAAGCAGAGCAGGTGGCCGTGGCAATTGAGGTGCCGCGAGGAGCGATCGTCGATACCCTCCTTGAGCGTGGGCTCGCTGTTTTTGCGATCAATCCAAAGCAGTTGGACCGGTTTCGCGACCGCCATTCAGTCGCCGGTGCCAAGGACGACCGGCGCGACGCTCTAGTGCTGGCGGACTCTTTGCGTACCGACGAGCCCGCCTTCCGACGCGTCCGCGCAGGCGATCCAACACTCATCGAGCTCCGCGAGCTCGGTCGAATTCACGAAGAATTGAAAGCGGAGCGAATCGCTCTCGGCAATCGGCTTCGGGAGCAGATGCAGCGCTATTTCCCGCAGGTCCTGACGATTGGTAACGTCTACGAAGACCGCTGGCTCTGGGAATTACTGGAAAAAGCGCCCACGCCAGTCCTCGCGAAGCGAGTGAGTCTCGCGAAGATCGGCTCGCTGCTGAAGCGGTATCGAATCCGAAGCCTGACGCCCGAGGCAGTGAGGGACGCTGTCTCAGCCGAAGCGCTACACGTCGCTCCAGGCGTGCTCGAGGCATGCCGGAGGCACGTTGCGCTGCTACTGCCGCGTCTTCGTCTCGTGCACGAACAGAAGAGCGCAGTGGAACGCGAGATAGAAGCAATACTCGAGAAGCTCTCGGAGCCGCTCGAGGGAAAAGCTGAGCACCGTGACGCACGGCTCCTCCAATCCTTGCCGGGCCTGGGGAAACTGGTGTGCGCCACGATGCTCACCGAGGCAACCGAGCCTCTCGAGAATCGAGACTACCGCAGTTTACGGACACTGTGCGGCGTCGCTCCCGTTACGAAGCGCAGCGGAAAACAACACGCCGTTTCGATGCGAACGAGCTGCAGCCGCCGCCTGCGTACGGCACTCTTCTACTGGGCCGACAACGCCACCAAGCGCGAGGCACGTTGGAAAGAGCGCTACACAGCCTTGCGCGCAGCCGGCCACTCGCACGGCCGCGCGCTTCGCGGGCTCGCCGACCGCCTGCTCGCCCTACTCGTTGCAGTCCTCAAGTCTGGCACACCATACGACCCGGCCCGCCGAGGCAGGCCTATCTTGGCGACGGAACTCGCTGCCACATCGCCCTGATTTTTCTATTGCTCACCCGTGGGAAGTCCAAGTCGCCCGCAGGAGCGTGCTCAGGGGGAGGAGCGCTCAGGCCGCTAGCGACTAACGGCACCTGCGCGGGCCGGTGCCTGTAGCGGATGCTACCCGGGGGACCGCCTCGGGCCAGGGCACTCGAGTGGCGAACTGCGTGTCACAGGACTGGACCGCGAAGCCAGCCGTCGCCGAGAGGCTCGGCTGATGCGCGTCTTTTCAGGATGCTGCCCGCCTTGTTGTGCGGGTCACCTGGCAGGTCAGGGGCGCACC
>JACDGR010000080.1 GCA_013821525.1 Actinomycetota bacterium | reverse complement strand
GGCCAGACCGCGGTCGATGAGCGTTCTCGAAGTTGCTCGCGATCGGTCGCCGATGCGACCCTCCACCGACGCAGCCGTCAGCTGAACGAGCACGCCGCCCGCGACGATCGGCTCCAAGAGCTCGGGCCGTGACTGCACCTCGTGGTTCCGCTCGGGGTGCGCGAGCACGGGTGTGAAACCGGCGAGGCGGAGCCGGAAGAGCTTGTCTGGAAGATCGAGCGGCCACCCGGTGTAGGGGGTCTCGACGAGCAGGTACTCGGGGTTCCCACCGAGACCGAAGCGGCGCAGCTCGTCGACGGGCCGCTCGAGCTCGTCGAGGTCGAGCTCGGCGCCCGGGACGAGTCGGATCAGATCGCCGGCAGCCTCGCGCAACCTCGCGAGCGCCGACTCCATCGCTGCGGCGGTCGTCCTGTAGTCGTGGCGCACGTGCGGCGTGCCCGCGAGGGTATGAATCCCGTCAGCGACCGCCGCCTGACAGATCGCGAGCGCCTCGACCACGTCCGCCGCCCCGTCGTCGAGCCCGGGGAGCACGTGGCTGTGCAGGTCGATCACGGCAGGTTGATCACAACGCAGCGAAAGCTAGGAAAAGCTCTCGCGCAGCGGCGATCCCCTGCGGCACGTAGTCGGCCACCAGGCGCTCGTTCGGCGAGTGAATCTGCGAGTCCGGAAGGCCGAAGCCGGTGATCACCGTCGGGATCCCCTTGTCGGCGAGCGCCGGAACGATTGGCAGCGTCCCGCCGGAACGGATCAGCGCGGGCCGCCGGCCGAGCGCTCGCTCGAAGGCGTCGAGACCGAGCTGCACGGCCTTGGCGTCCGGCGGGACGAGGCCGGGCGCAGCGGAGGACCAGAGCTCGATCTCGAGGTCGGCGCCTTCGGGTGCCGCCTCGCGCAGGAGCCGCTCGACCTCGGGCGCGATCTCCTTGACTTTCTGCCCCGGCGCCAGCCTGATCGAGAGGTTCGCGATCGCCTCCACCGGGAGAACGGTCTTCTGCAGCATCGGCGAGCCCGTCGCGATGCCGTTCACGTCGAGCGCGGGCTCCGCGAAGGTGCGCGTGTAGAAGTCCGCCGCCGCCGCGACGTCTTTCGCGCGCGCACCCTGGTCGGCGAGCTCGTCGGCGCCCTGCGGCAGCTGCGCCCAGCCCGCCAGCTCCTCGGCGGTCGGCACGGCGATGCCTTTGCGCAACGGCTCGACGAGTGTTCCGTCGTGCGCGATCAGCGCATCGAGCGTCTTGATCAACGCGTGTGCGGCGTTCAAGGCGGCGCCGCCGTACATGCCGGAATGCAGGTCGCGCTCGCCGGTGCGCAGCGTCATGTGGAAGTAGGCCATGCCTCGCGTTGCGAGGTTGAAGGCGGGTACGTCGCGGCTGATCATGCCGCTGTCGAAGATGATCGCGGCGTCTGCCCCACGCTCGTCCGCCTCGAGGAACTCGACGATCGAATGGCCGCCCGTCTCCTCTTCCCCGTCGCAGCAGAACCGGACGTTCACGGGCAGCTGGCCGGCGCGCGCGAGCTCACGGGCTGCGTTCAGGAGCATGTAGAGCTGCCCCTTGTCGTCGACGGTGCCCCGCCCGTAGAGATAGTCGCCCCGAATCTCAGGTTCGAACGGGTCGCTCTCCCAGAGCTCCAGCGGGTCGGGCGGCTGCACGTCGAAGTGCCCGTAACAGAGGACGGTCGGGGCGTCGTCGGCGCCATTCGAAGCGCGCAGCTCGCCGATTGCGAGGGGTTGGCCGTGCCAGTCGATCAGCTCACACTCGCCGCCGGCCTCGCGGATGAACCGGCAGACCCACTCGCCCGCAGACGTGACGTCCGCGGCGTGAGCAGCATCAGCGCTGATCGAGGGGATGCGGAGCAGCTCCGCGAGCTCGTCGAACCATTCGGCAGCCATCGGCGCGAGGTTACCGTTCGTCGATGTTCTCGGTGCCGGCGACCTCGTGCACCCCGCGCGCGAGCAGGAGCTCGAGGGCGCTGACGACCAGGTAGACCGCAGAGGTGACGAGCGGGCCGAGGAACCACGCGAGATGACCGCCGACCGCCAGCGCCAGAAGGGCGCACGACCCTGTCGCGGCGGAGATCGAGAGGATCCCCGAGAGCAGTGCCCAGCGCCAGCACGACAGCCGCCTCGCGTTCGACTGGTTGCCGGAAGCCGCGTGTCACGAACGCGCCCGCCAACGCAAAGGTGATGCTCGCGCCGAGACCGAACAGAAAGGCGTCGAGCACGTCGGGGCTCGACGTCTCGGCCTGCAAGACGATGTAGGCGCCCGTCAGCGCGACGGAGTAGCCGTACGCAAGGCCGTTCGTACGTGCGGACTCGCCGAGACCGCGACTGAAGTGATCGCGCACGGCCATCCGGCTCCGGCCAAGCTAGCGACCAACCTGACGTTCCCGAGCGGGAACCGCTCCCTAGGCGACGTCGCGGAGTTTCTGCGAGTCGGCGAGCGCGCGGAGCTTCTTCAGGCCCTGGTTCTCGATCTGGCGGATTCGCTCTCGCGTCACCTCGAAGGCGCGGCCGACCTCGTCGAGGGTGCACGGCTGCTCGCCGTTCAACCCGTAGCGCAGCTCGAGCACGCGGCGCTCGCGATAGGTGAGCGAGCCGAGGCACTTCGCGAGTGCCTCACTGCGAAACGTCGTGTCGGCGGCCTCGTCGGGGAGTGGCGTCGACTCGTCCTCGAGGAACTGACCGAACTCCGACTCCTCGTCGTCACCAACCGGCTTCTCGAGCGACACCGGGGTCTGCGAGGTGCGGCGAATCGACTCGACCTCCTCGACGCTCATGTCCAGATCGAGCGCGATCTCCTCGTTCGACGGTTCGCGGCCGCGCTCGGAGCGCAGCTTCCGCTCCGTGCGCATGATCTTGTTCAGCTTCTCGACGACATGCACGGGCATCCGGATCGTGCGCGCCTTGTCGGCGAGCGCCCGGGCAACCGCCTGCCGGATCCACCAGGTCGCGTACGTCGAGAACTTGTACCCCTTGCGCCAGTCGAACTTCTCGGCGGCACGAACAAGGCCGATCGTCCCTTCCTGGATCAGGTCGAGGAACGGCAAGCCCTGATTGCGGTACCGCTTGGCGATCGAGACGACGAGCCGGAGGTTGGCCTCGACCATCTCCTGCTTTGCGCGGTGGTCGCCGCGCTCGATGCGCTTGGCGAGCTCCACCTCTTGGGCGGCGGTGAGCAGATTCACCCGGCCGATGTCCTTCAGGAAGAGCTGGAGCGAGTCGGCGGAGAACTCCAGGCGCGCGGTCTCCTCGACCGCGTCGACGGATTCGACGGCCGCGTAGAAGTCGGCCGCAGCTTCGGCCTCGACGGATGCGCCGTCGAGCTCGGGAAGCGCCGGGGCTTCCTCCTCGTCGTCGGCGATCAGGTCGACGACGGGCTCGTCCTCTTCCACGCCGCTTGCCACCGCTCGCTGCGCTGTCTTCGAGTTCCCCACGCTCATGTCCCCCCTCACCGCCGGAGCGGCCTCCACCTCGCCTTAACGGATCGGGAACTCTCGCAGCAAGAGCGGACAACCGCCATAGGCCGAGCGGCTCATCTTTGCGACCCCTTAGTCCCACCTGTCACAAGCCCCCGCAGGAAGGTGTTGGACTGCCGGCCGAGGTTCGTCGCAGCCCCGAGGGAGCGCGCGAGCCTGAACTCCGTGGCCGCCTGGCTGCGCCTGCCCGTCCAGGCGAGCAGCAGTCCGAGGTGGAAGCGCAGGGACTGGCTACGCGGGAAGCGCTCGACGAGCGGCCCGAGCTGCGAGAAGGAAGCCGACAGATTGTCTTCGTCGAACCGGGCGAACGCCGCGGCGACCTGCGCCTGATCGCTATCCGGATGGAGGCGCGCCGCGCGCGCGTAGACACGCTCCGCCGAGTGCTGGTGCCCCTGGCGCTGCAGCAGCACCCCGCGCAAGAGGAGCCGGTCGGCGCCCGTCGGCTGGAAGAGCGGGTAGAGCCCGTCGGTCGGCTGGAAGTACTGCGGGTGCAGGATCGAGTCAGCGCGCATCTCGTAGAAGGTGTCACGGCCCGCCTTCTTCGCCGCCCGGAATGCCTGGTCGGCCTCCACGAGGTAGCCACCGCAGAAGAGCGCGACGCCGTAGTTGAACTGGACGACGGGATCCTTTGGCGCGCGCTGGGCGATCGGCTCCATCGCGTGTGCGGCGGCGCGGGCGGGCTCGCGGGCGAAGGCCGCGCGCACGGCCGCAACCTCTCGGGAGGGGACCCCCGGCACGACGAGCGGCTTGGTCTGATTGCACTGCGTTCTCGGCTGTGACGGACTCTGCCGCGTTGCGAGCACGACGCCGCTTACGACACCCGCGGCCGCGAGCGCGGCGGCCCCTACGACGAGGCGAACCCGGAGCTTCGACGACATGCGCGGTCAAGCTAGATGATTGATCGGCAACTTGGCGCACTCGCTTCTAGCGGGAATGCAAAGGGCTGCCGCTACCGTTTGGATAGCTATGACCACCTATCGCGAACTGCTGCAGCGCACGAGAGCCGAGATCTCAGAGGTCGACCAGCGCACCGCTGGACAGCTCGACGGCGCAGCCTGGATCGACGTGCGCGAGGTCGACGAGTGGCAAGAGGGGCACATCCCGGGAGCGGCTCACATTCCCCGCGGCCATCTGGAGTCGCGGATCGAGGGCGTCGCGCCCGACAAGCAGCAGCCGATCATCGTCTACTGCGCCGCCGGAAACCGGTCGGTGTTCGCAACGAAGACGCTCGAGGAGCTCGGCTACGAGAGCGTGACGTCGCTCGTCGGAGGCTTCACCGACTGGAAGCGAAACGGCGGCGAGGTCGTGCTGCCGCGGACGCTCTCGCCGGAGCGCCGCACCCGGTACTCACGCCATCTGCTGATCCCCGAGTTCGGCGAGGAAGGGCAGCTGAAGCTGCTCGACACCCGTGTGCTCCTGATCGGCGCGGGCGGCCTCGGCTCACCCGCGGCGCTCTACCTTGCGGCAGCCGGCGTCGGCACTCTCGGGATCGTCGATGCCGACATCGTCGACGAGACCAACCTGCAGCGGCAGATCGCGCACTCCCTCGACACGCTCGGCACGCCCAAGGTCGACTCGGCGAAGCGCGCAATCGAGGCGCTGAACCCGGACGTCGACGTGCGGACCTACCGCGAGCGCCTCACCTCGGAGAACATCGATCGCATCCTCGACGACGGCTGGGACCTGATCGTCGACGGCGCCGACAACTTCCCGACCCGCTACCTCGTCAACGACGCGTCGGTCTGGCGCGGCATTCCGGTCGTGCACGGCTCGATCTACCGCTTCGAGGGACAGGTGACCGTCTTCAAGCCCCGCAGAGCTGGAAGCACCGCCGGGCAAGCCGGCGATGCCCGGCTGGAAGAGCCTGGTCCCTGCTACCGGTGCCTCTTCCCGGAACCGCCCCCGCCCGAGCTTGCACCGTCGTGCTCCGAGGGCGGCGTGCTCGGCGTGCTGCCGGGGATCATCGGCTCGCTGCAGACGAACGAGGCGATCAAGCTCGCAGCCGGAATCGGCGACCCGCTCGTCGGCCGGTTGCTGCTGTTCGACGCGCTCGCGACCGAGTTCAACGAGGTGAAGATCGAGCGGCGCACGGACTGCCCCGTCTGCGGCGACCACCCGACGATCACCGAGTACATCGACTACGGGGAGTTCTGCGCACGATGACGGTCGTACGTGTCCCGCCCGTCCTTCGCGGCGAGGCCGGCGGCGAGCGCGAGGTGCAAGCCTCGGGTTCGACCGTGCGCGAGCTGCTCGAGAACCTGACCGCAAAGCTGCCTGCGCTCGGCAGCCGCGTCTACGACGCCGGCGCGATCCAGCCGTTCGTCAACGTCTACGTCGACGGCGAGGACGTGCGCACCCGCGACGGCCTCGACACTGCCGTGTCGGACACGAGCACGGTGATTCTCCTGCCCGCGATGGCCGGGGGCTCCGTCGCGTCCCTGATCGGCGGTCGCTCCCGGGCGGCTGAGCCGCCCTCCGCGACTGCCTCCCGCCCCTGAGCGCACGGGGCCTTTCGGGGCCGTGACAACCGCACTGTCCCCATCGGCCCCGCACCCTCAGTGACGGGTCAGAAACGCGCCGGAGGCGTGGTCGCAGGTTCTCTGCTCGATCTGATCGGTAACACGCCGCTGGTCGAGTTGACGCGCCTCTCACCGCCGGGGCGCCGGATCTACGCGAAGCTCGAGGGGCAGAACCCGACGGGCTCGCTGAAGGATCGGGTTGCGCTCGCGATGGTCGAGGCAGCCGGTCTCGAGCCGGGACAGGAGCTGCTCGAGCCGACGAGTGGCAACACCGGGATCTCGCTCGCGCTCGTCGCAAAGCTGAAGGGGCTGAAGCTCACCTGCGTGATGCCCGACAACGCGACGCCCGAGCGACGCACGCTGCTCGAGCTCTACGGCGCGACGATCATCGACTCGCCGGGCGATCAAGGGTCGAACGGCGCGGTGCGCATGGCGCAGGAGATCGCCGCGAAGTATGACCGGTACGTGATGCTCTTCCAGTACGCGAACGAGGCGAATCCGCGCGCGCACTATGAAGGGACGGGCGCGGAGATCGTGCGCGACCTCCCCCACGTCGACGCGCTCGTCGCCGGTCTCGGGACGGGCGGAACGCTGATGGGCGCCGGGGCACGGTTACGGGCTGCGTTCCCCGACGTTCAGATCGTCGCCGCCGAGCCGCTGCCGGGCGAGGCCGTGATGGGTCTGCGCTCGCTCGAGGACGGGTACGTGCCGCCGATCCTCGACGTGAGGAAGCTCGACCGGAAGCTGCTCGTCTCGACCACCGAGGCGGCAGCCGCGGTGCGGGTGCTGCTCGACCGCGAAGGTCTCTTCGCCGGCGTCTCGGCCGGTGCGGTCGTGCACGTCGCCCGCCGCGTTGCGGACGAGCTGCCGGAGGGCGCCGTCGTCGTCTGCGTGCTCGCTGACGGCGGCTGGAAGTATCTGTCGGCGCCCTTCTGGGCGGGCGAGGAGATCGACGAGGGAGTCCTCTGGTGGTAGTGCCGGATCCGATCCGGGCCGAGCTGCACGCACACGCGGCAGAGGAGGCGCCGAACGAGTGCTGCGGGCTGATCGTCTTCCGCGACGGTGACGCCGAGCGCTACGTGCGCGGCGTCAACAAGCTCGCGTCCCCCTATCGCTACGAGCTGGAGATCGACCCGGCCGTGTGGTTCCTCGAGGACGAAGGCTTCGAGCTGGCCGTCTTCCACTCGCATCCGGAGACGGAGCCGATCCCGTCGCGCACCGACCGCGAGCTCGCGGGCCTCTGGTCGGGACGACCATTTCTGATCTACGGCTTGAAGCTGACGGAGCTGCGCGCCTGGCGCATCGCGCGCGACGACGTCGAGGAGATCGAGCTCACACGCTGAGCAGTTCCGCCCCGGGAGGTGTTGAACCGGGGCTCGCAGGGGAACTCCTGCGACATGCTGGATGCCCGGACCAAGCGCCTGCTGGACGTGATCCTGATCACCTGGACGGCGCTCTGGATCCTTGCCGGTGTCGCCATCTGGCACGAAGTGCGCGGACTGCGTCCGTTGGCCGACACGGTCGCTGTCGCCGGCCGCTCCCTCGGTGACACGGCGAGCGCCTTACGCGGGTTCTCGTCGATCCCCCTGGTCGGCGGCAACCTGGGGCGAGTCGCCGACGATGCCTCGCGCACCGCCGCCAGCGCACGCGTGAGCGCCCGTGAGGGACACCGGAGCGTCGACCACCTCGCAGTGATCCTCGGGCTGACGGTTCCGGCGGTTGCGATCCTGCCCCTCCTGCTCGCGTACGCCTTGCTCCGAACGCGCCGCAGATGATTCGCGCCATCGCCTGGGTGACGGTCCGGTTGAGCATCGTGCTCGTGCCCGCGTGGATCGTCGCGGCGATCGCAGCAGTTCACTTTCTGCCAACGATCGCGCGGTCCTCGAACACGCCGCTCGGCGGGCTCGTCCCCACCGGCGCACCCGCAGTTACGGCGGAGCGGCGTGAGGCGGCACGCTTCGGATCGTCATTGCTGACGCGAGTTGCGGTCGTGCAGCATGCCGACGGCGGGCTGACGCGTTCGCAGCTCGGCCGCACGGCCAGCGCCGCGCTTGCGATCGACCGCCGCCACGCGCGGCCCCCCATCGCTTTCGCGGCGCCGATCGTCTCGAACGACCGCTCGACGACGGTCAGC
The DNA here is from genome assembly GCA_013821525.1 of Actinomycetota bacterium. Classification (GTDB taxonomy): domain Bacteria; phylum Actinomycetota; class Thermoleophilia; order Gaiellales; family Gaiellaceae; genus PALSA-600. The sequence goes on along the minus strand of JACDGR010000080.1, from coordinate 2,789 downwards.
TATCTCTACTTCCGGCCGTCGGTCTCCGAGAGCCGCCAGCTTGAAGCCGCCCAGAGCTATGCGCGTGCGCTCGATCCGCCGGGCTTGCGCGGGGGCGCGCTCCTCGCTCGCAACTCGGAGTTCGACCAGATCCAGCAGGCGCTGCCTGTTGTGACGATCGCGACGGTTGCCCTGATCGTGCTGATCCTGCTGCTCACCTTCCGCGCACCCATGGCGCCGCTCGTCGGGCTCGGCGCGGCCGCGATCGCCTACGTGATCTCCGTGCACGTGCTCGCGTGGGTCGGGCAGCAGCGGCACACGCAGGTCCCGAAAGAGGTCGAACCAATCCTCATCGCGTTGCTGCTCGGACTCGTGACCGACTACACGCTTTTCTTCCTCGCATCGATGAAGACGCACCTGCAGGCGGGCGAGTCGCGCTTCCGAGCCGCCGAGGCGGCGACGATCGAGAACCTGCCGATCATCCTGACTGCCGGACTGATCGTTGCGCTCGGCTCTCTGACCCTCGTCGTCGGCCGCCTCGCGATCTTCCGTTCGTTCGGGCCAGGGATGGCACTGACGGTGCTCGTCGCAATCGCCGTCGCACTGACGTTCGTCCCGGCGGTGATGGGGTTGCTCGGCGCAGCGCTCTTCTGGCCGTCCATGGATCGGCGCCCACGGGAGCCGCGCCGACGCCTCTGGCAGTTCATCACCGCGCGACCCGTCGCGGCGATGTTGGCGGCGATCGTCGCGTGCGGCCTCCTCGCGCTGAGCTTCGGCCTCACGCAGACGCGACTCGGGTTCACGCTCATCCGGGGACTCCCCACACACTCGGAGACGAAGAAGGCGCAGGGTCTCGCAGAGCGCGGATTCGCGCGCGGTGTGATCGCACCCACCGAAGTTCTGGTCGAGGCTCAGGGGCTCGGGACGCACCGTGCGGCGCTCGCACGACTGCAACGCGAGATCGCATCGACGCGCGGGATTGCACGCGTCGTCGGGCCCGGAGACCAGCCAAGTGGCTCGCTGCCCGTGTTCGTCTCGCGACCCGGCGATGCCGCCCGCTACGCGGTCGTAATCGACCAGGAAGCGCTCGACGCCAAGGCGATCGATGTGCTGCGACGGCTCCAGGACCGAATGCCGGCGCTCCTCCGCAATGCAGGGCTCGTCGGCGCGCACGTCTCGTACGCGGGGGACACCGCGCTCGCGCAGGACACGGTGCACGCGATCCGCCGCGACGGCGTGCGAGTTGGCCTGGCCGTGCTGCTCGTCAACCTGATTCTCCTCGCCCTCTTCCTACGTGCCGTCTGGGCACCGCTCTACCTGCTTGCGGCGAGCACCCTCGCCCTGGCGGCCAGCCTGGGCGCGACCACCTGGATCATGCAGCGCTTACTCGGACACGACGACCTGACCTACTACGTCCCGTTCGCGGCAGGCGTGCTGCTCATCTCCCTCGGCTCCGACTACAACGTCTTCGTGGTCGGGCGCATCTGGCAGTCGGCCCGCGAACGTCCGATGCGCGAGGCGATCGCCGCAGAGGCTCCACGTGCGTCCGCGACGATCACGACCGCCGGGCTGACGCTCGCAGGAAGCTTCGGGCTGCTCGCGCTCGTCCCGGTCAGGCCGATGCGCGAGCTGGCGCTGGCCATGGCGATCGGGATCCTGCTCGACACGTTCGTCGTACGCAGCATCCTCGTCCCGGCCCTGTTGGCGTTGTTCCGTCACGACGCGCCGGCGCTGCTCGCCACGGAGAAGCCTGCGGCGATACGCTCGCAAGCGTGAGCCTTGCGGACGTCGTCTCCCCGGATTCGCTCGTCGAGCCGAAGGGCCAGTACCTCGCCGACCTGATGGGACGCGGTGTGCAGGGCTCGGCCGACGCAGTCGTGCTGCCTGCGACCGTCGAGGAAGTCGCCGCGGTGATGCGCTGGTGCTACGAGCACGACACGCCGCTGACCGCGCGCGGCGGCGGCACCGGTCTCGCAGGCGGGGCGATCCCCGTGTCGGGCGGTGTCGTGATCGGCTTCGAGCGCCTGAACAAGATCCGCGCCTTCGACCCGCTCCTCTGGCGCATGCACGTCGAGGCCGGTGTCACGACCGCCGACGTGCAGCGGCGCGCACGGGAGAGCGGCCTGCGCTTCCCGCCCGACCCCGGCGCGGCCGAACTCTCCCAGATCGGCGGCAACATCGCGTGCAACGCCGGCGGCCCGCACGCCTTCAAGTACGGCGTCACCGGGAACTGGGTGACCGGGCTCGAGGTCGTGATCCCGCCCGGCGAGATCGTTCAGGTCGGAGGCCCGCTCCGCAAGGATGTCGCCGGCTACGACCTGAAGAGCCTGCTCGTCGGCTCGGAAGGCACCCTCGGCCTCGTCACGGCCGCCTGGCTGCGCCTGATCCCTGCCTCGGAGTCGGAGCTGCCCGTCGTCGCGCTCTACCCCGACGCCGAGGCCGGCATCAGCGCGATCGAGCGCGTTCTCGCCTCCGGCGTCGTGCCCGCCGTCGTCGAGTACCTCGATGCGGTCACGCTGAGCTTCGCCGGTGACTCCTACCCGTTCGGGATCCCCGACGGTGCCGGGTTCATGGTGATGACGGAGGCCGACGGCGCACCCGATGAGGCACGCCGGGTGGCGCGAGAGCTGCAGGAAGCGCTCGCCGAGGGAGCAGTCGCAGTGCACGCGCCCGAGAATCCGTCCGAGGTGACCGAGCTCTGGCGCTGGCGCGGCGGCGCGGCCTTCGCGATCCTCGCCCAGCGAGGCGGCGCCTACAGCGAGGACATCGCAGTTCCGCTCTACCGGCTGCGCTACGTCGCGCACGAGACG
>JACDGR010000502.1 GCA_013821525.1 Actinomycetota bacterium | reverse complement strand
GGCTTCCTCTTCGCGGGGACGGTCGCCGAGAACATCGCGTTCGGGCGTCCCGATGCAACCCGCGAGGAGATCGTCTCGGCCACCCGCGCCGTCGGCGCGGACGAGTTCGTCGACCGGCTCGAGCACGGATACGAGACGCAGCTCGGGGAGCGCGGCTCACGACTTTCGCTTGGACAACGCCAGCTCATTGCGTTTGCGCGTGCCCTGCTCGCCGATCCGAGGATCCTGATCCTCGACGAGGCGACGAGCTCGGTCGACATCGGCACCGAGCGCAAGATCGAACAGGCGCTTCGCCGCCTTCTCCACGGGCGTACCGCGTTCATCATCGCGCACCGGCTGTCGACGATCCGAGACGCCAACTTGATCGTCGTGCTCGAGCACGGCCTGATCGTCGAGCAGGGGACGCACGACGAGCTGCTCGCCGCCCGCGGCCTCTACACCTCGCTCTACGGCGACTGGGCCGCGAGCGCCGCGTAGCCGGTTCGCGAACGCGGTGTAGGCTCGCCCCATGACCGAGCTCGACCGCGAGACCGAGCAGCGCATCGAGCAGCCCGCTTCCGACGAGGCCGAGCGCGAGGTACGGCTGACGCCGGCGGAAGCCGTCAAGCACATGCGCATTCGCGTTCCCGTGCGCGCGAACAGAAAGCTTCGCACCGTGATCGAGCGGGTGAACAAGGACGATCAGCTGAAGGGCTGGTGGCATGTTGCGAACGTGAATGCGGTCGCGCGAATGCAGATCAACGACCACTCGTGGGTGCACATCCAGATCGTCTCGAACATCGCTCTGAAGCTCCTCCGCCAGCTCACGAAGCACGGCGTCGAGCCGAACGTGGTCGTCGATTACGGCATGTCCCGGGACGATTCGGAGGTCGTCGTCGCCCTGACGGCGCTGACTCACTGCGTCGGCATGTCCGTCCACCGCAAGGGCCACGAGGACTTCAGCCTCTTCCTGGCCGAGCCGAAGCTGCGCCAGCTGCTCGCGGGGATCTACGACGAGCCGGATCTGACCGTGATCGTCTCCGAGGTGCTGCAAGGCATCATCAGCCACCGCTCCGACGGGGAGCCGCTGACGCTCGAGGCCGGGATCTTGCGCGTCGCGGACGCCCTGGACATGGAGCAGGGCCGCTCGCGCATCGCGTTCGAACGCGGACGCGTCGGGATTCACTCTCTCTCGGCGGCTGCGATCGAGGAGGTCGAGATCACCGACGGCGAGCAGAAGCCGATCCGCATCTCGATTCGCATGAACAACTCGTCCGGCATCTACCAGGTCGACGGCCTGCTGCAAGCGAAGCTCCGAGGGTCCGGGCTCGAGTCGTACGTCGAGGTGATCGCACACATCGACACCGAGGCCGAGAAGCGCCTCGTGCCGCTCTACGAGCTCGATCTCTAGGCCGCAGTGCGGCTACAATGCCGCCGCTTTGCGGGATCGTCTAATGGTAGGACGCCGGACTCTGAATCCGGTAGTCTAGGTTCGAGTCCTAGTCCCGCAGCTCGCGCAGAAGGCCCCGCTAATCGGGGCTTTTTCTTTGCCCAAATGCCGCATCAACCGCAGTCCGGACGGGGCCACCCGGCCCGGGTGCAACAGCCGCTCGGCACCAAGAAGGGCGCATTCAGCACCCCGAGCAGTCCCTCCCACGTCGCGATCTGGCGCTAGGACAGCGGAACCGGCGGGGCAGCGCCATCCATGCACTTCGACACCAGCACGAGCTTCGTTGGCTTACACCTCAAGCTTCGTGTCTACGCGCCGATAAGGATCAACGGCACGGCGCCGTAGGGCTTAGCTCTCGACCTTCGGCCGTTCTTTCCACAGAGACGGCGTAAGGAGGGACGATGACCACGCACAAGTCACAATTTGTCGAGAGGTCGCGGCCGAGATGAGCCGCTGCGGCCCCTGGAACCTCTTGATTGTTCTGGTCGGTGTCACAATGATTGTGGGGCCTGCTGGCGCCGCGGCGGCGTGCCCTTCGGGGCCGGTGCCGCCGTGCTCGCCGACGCGCTTCACCGGAAGCGCGAGGGCTCACGTCGCGACGTGCGCTGCGCCGCCCCCGACGTGCTCGAAGTCCGGCGCAAAGGGCTCGACAGGCGCTCGCGGGATGCGCGGCAAGACCGGCCCACCCGGCCGGGCGGGCGCGACGGGCGAGGTCGGTCCGCTCGGACCTGTCGGACCCGCAGGCGCAGTTGGATCAACTGGCGGCGCGGGTGCTCCCGGTCCAACCGGCCCGAGCGGTCCGGCAGGGTCGACCGGTTCGGCGGGGGCGACCGGTCCGATAGGCC
>JACDGR010000079.1 GCA_013821525.1 Actinomycetota bacterium | reverse complement strand
CTGACCGGAGCAGGTCGCCGTGACGCCGATACATCCGCTCGCCCTCGCGCATCGTCAACACGGGCGCCAGCATCACGAGGCAGGCGGCATGGGCGGGGGGCATCGCGACGCCGCTCCGTGCGAGCTCGAGTGCGGGCTCGAAGAGCTCGGCCCACGGCAACCGGCCGTGCGCTCGCCACAGCGCGCCAAGACCTGCGGGCAAGCCGGGCACGGCACACGACGAAGCGCCGACGGCATAGTCGATGAGCTCCTCGCCGAAGAGCACCTGCAAATGCTGCATCGGTATTCCTGCGGCGCTCGGCACCGTGACGAAGCAGTCGAGGTTGCGCGTCACACCCGAGCCTGCGTCGTGGTAGATCGCGTGCCCGCCGCCGAGCAGGCCCGTCATCACCGTCTCGGCGACACACGATGCGAGCGAGGCGGCGACCGCCGCGTCGGCAGCGGTGCCACCCTCGCCAAGGATCGCGGCTCCCGCCGCCGCCGTCGCCGGATGCCCTGCTGCAACCGCCGCGATCACGGCTCGGCGACGCGCTGGGCGAGCCGGCTGCCGAAACGGCCGAAACCCTCGAGCGGAAAGTCGAAACGTTCGCGAATGCGGTCGCCCTCGAAGATCTCGAACGTCCGCTCGCCGATCGGACGCGCGAGAAACTCGCCGTCGTCGTAGTGCACGGCGAGACCACCGATCGCGTACGAGACGTCGTACCACCCGTCGCCGTTCGAGTAGGAGCCGGCAAATCCCTCGAGCGCGCTGTCGGGCAGCTCGACCGTCTCCGCAACCCGACGACCCGCGCCGAGTAGCCGGCTGAAGAAGATCTCCTCGAGCTCGAAGAGCGCATTGCCGCCGCGGCGCGCGTTAGTCAGCCCGACGAAGACCGCGTCGCGGTCGGGCACGAGCAGGAGGGAGGACTGGTAGCCGCCCCAGGAGCCGCTGTGACCCCAGACCTCGACACCTCCGACACGCTCGCCCCAGAGCCCGAGCCCGTAGACGCCTCCGGGCGGTTTGCCGAGCGGGATCTGGAGCCGGCGCTCTGGCAGCAGCCTGCGACCGAAGCGCAGGAGATCGGGGACGTTCGAGATGAGCCCGCCCGAGGGACGACGCGCGCGCGGGTAGGGCGCGGTTGCAGCGTCGGGGCCGGTTCCTGGGAGATCCGGAGCCTCGAACGAGGTCGCCTCGAGCCCGGCCGGGGCGAGCACGTGCGTCTGCAGCGCCTCCTCGTAGCTCGAGTTCGCGGCCCGCGCCGCCAGCGAGCCTGCGAGCCAGTACCCCGTGTTCGCATACGACCAGCACTGCTCAACCGGCAGCCAGCGCCGAACGTGTCGGAGCGCGTCGAGCTGCGCTTCGAGAGGGTCGGCCTCGGTCTCGAAGAGCGTCTGGGAGACGTTCGCGAGCTCGCAGTCGTAGCCGCTCGTATGCGACAGCAGGTGCCTGACCCGAACGTCTGCCGGCCAGAGGCCGGTCGACGACTCGAGCTCGAGTAGGTCGACGGCCAGGCTCGCCGTGAACGGCTTTGTGATCGAGGCGACATGGAACCGCGCGGTGGCGTCGCAGCCGACAGCGGCCGTCTCGTCGTTCCCTCCGACCGAGACGCCGGTCGCGAGCGCCGGCACATCCCAGGCGATCGCAGCGGCCTCGCAGGCCTGTAAGAAAGCCGAATCCAACAAGATTCGCTACCCTACTCACCGACCCGGCCTCGGCCGCGCGCGTTCTTCCTTCGCGGCGAGCTGAGACCAACGTCGTTGCAGCCACTCAGGTTGCAGCCACAGGGTGACCTTCAAGTAGAGGAGAACCAGATGCCCCTCACCAAGGAAGAGAAGCTCGACCACGTCGAGAAGTTCGGGAAGCACGGGACGGACACCGGTTCGCCGGAGGTCCAGATCGCGATGCTGACCCAGCGCATCAGCGAGCTGACCGAGCACCTCCGCACGCACAAGCACGACCATTACTCGCGTCGCGGCCTGCTGAAGCTCGTGGGGCGCCGCCGGCGCTTCCTGAACTATCTGCAACGGAAAGACCTCGAGGGCTATCGCGCTCTCATCAAGGAGCTCGGTCTGCGCCGCTAAGGGCGCAGACGCTCCAGCCACGAGGGGTGGACGTTTGAGCGAACGCACGGGTCGCAGCCGCTGCGAGATGCGTTGGTTCAAACTTCCACCCTTCACCAAATGCCTCAAAGAGGCACACAGCACAGTGGAGGAATACGAAAGATGACCATCGTTGAAGCTGAGCACCCCGCCGGGGTGCCCGTTTCCGTGTCCGTCGAAGTTGGCGGCAAGGAAATCACGTTCGAATCAGGCAAGATCGCCAAGCAGGCCGACGGCGCAGTGATCGTCCGCTCGGGCGACACCGTCGTCATGGGCACGGCGCAGGGCCGGACAGAAGCGCGCGAAGGCGCGGACTTCTTCCCGCTCACCGTCGACATCGAAGAGCGCATGTACGCCGCGGGCAAGATCCCCGGCGGGTTCTTCAAGCGGGAGGGCCGCCCCACCGAGCGCGCCATCCTGACCGCCCGGATGACCGACCGCCCCGTGCGGCCGCTCTTCCCGAAGGGCTACCGCAACGAGGTGCAGTGCGTCGCCACGGTCTTCTCGGCCGACATGGTGACCGCGCACGACATCCTTTGCATCAACTCGGTTTCCGCTGCCCTGACGATCTCGCCGCTCCCGTTCCTCGGGCCGATCGGCGCCGTCCGGATGGCACTGATCGACGGCGACCTCGTCGTCAACCCGACGCTCGAAGAAGCGCTCGGTGCGGATCTCGACCTGATCGTCGTCGGCACAAAGGACGGCCTGACCATGGTCGAGGCCGGTGCGAAGCAGGTGCACGAGGACAAGCTCCTCGAGGCACTCGAGATCGCCCACCGCGAGATCATCAAGCTCTGCGATGCGCAGAACGAGCTGCGGTCGAAGGTCGGCAAGGCGAAGTGGCTCGATCCCGCGACCACCGAGCGGCTCGAGACGACCTACGGCCATGACGTCTGGACGCGCATCCAGGAGCAGGGTGTCCGTGAGGCCGCCGCGATCGTCGAGGAGATCCTCGTCAAGGAAGTCGGTGCCCCGTCGGACACCATCACGCAGGAGAACGTCTCGAAGGAGCTGCAGGTGCGCATGTCGCTCGCAGCGATCCTCGAGAAGCAGCGCTCCGTCGCCGTCGAGGCTGCCGTGCGCGAGCAGTTCGAGAGTGACCTGAAGGGCCTCACCGACGCCGAGCAGGACTCGAAGGAGCTCAAGTCTGCGAAGCGCAGCCTGCTCTTCGAGCGGATCGTCGAGACGGTCAAGTTGCCGTTCCCGGTCGGCCCGGCCACCACCGACGGAGCTCCCGTCGTCAAGGACGCCCTCACGAAGAGCTACGTCAAGAAGGCGTGCGAAGCGATCTACAAGAGCCTCGTTCGCCAGAAGATCGCCGTGGCGAAGATTCGCCCCGACGGTCGCTCGGCGACGCAGATTCGGCCGATCGAGGTCGAGGTCGGCGTGCTGCCGCGCACCCACGGCTCGGGCCTCTTCACCCGCGGGCAGACGCAGATCATGTCGCTGCTGACGCTCGGCACCCAGAAGGAAGGCCAGCGGATCGACGACCTCTCACTCGAGCGGGATCGCCGGTTCATGCATCACTACAACTTCCCGCCCTACTCGGTGGGTGAGACGGGTCGCATGGGCTCGCCGAAGCGGCGCGACATCGGTCACGGTGCGCTCGCTCAGCGCGCGCTCGAGGCGATCCTCCCCCCGGTCGACGAGTTCCCGTACACGATCCGGATCGTCAGCGAGACGCTGGAATCCAACGGATCGTCCTCGATGGGCTCGGTCTGCGGCTCGACCCTCGCGCTGATGGACGCCGGCGTGCCGATCACGGCTCCCGTCTCCGGCATCGCGATGGGCCTCGTCAAGGAGGGCGACGACTACGAGATCCTCACCGACATCCAGGGTGCAGAAGACCACCTGGGTGACATGGACTTCAAGGTCGCCGGCACCCGCGAGGGCATCACCGCGCTGCAGATGGACATCAAGATCACCGGCGTCAGCCGCGAGATCATGCAGCAGGCGCTAGCGCAGGCCAAGGATGCCCGCATCGCGATCCTAGGTGCGATGGAGTCTGCGATCTCGACTCCGCGCGAGGCGCTCGCCGAGCATGCTCCGCGCATCTCGTCGATCCAGATCAACCCCGAGTTCATCGGGATGGTCATCGGTAAGGGCGGCGAGACGATCCGCGCGCTCGAGGCCGACTACGAGGTGCAGATCGACATCCAGGAGGATGGCACGATCCTCGTCTACGCCACCGAAGGCACGAAGGGCGACGCGGCGATCGAGGCGATCGGGAACCTGACGAAGGAGCCCGAGGTCGGCGACACCTACACGGGTCGCGTCGTCAAGACCACCGACTTCGGCGCGTTCGTCGAGCTGAAGAAGGGCACCGACGGGCTGCTCCACGTCTCGAACGTGGGGCCGGGCCGTGTCAACCACATCGAGGACGTGATCGCCCGTGGCGACATCCTCGACGTGGTGGTGCAGGAGGTCGACAAGGCACGTGGCCGGATCGGGCTCAAGCTCGTGCAGAAGCACGAGGGCGAGAAGATGGTCTCTCCGGAAGAGCTCGTCGAGCGGGCGAAGGATGCCCCGCCGCGCGAGCCCCGTGAGGATCGTGGCCCGCGCCGCGACGGCCCGAGGGGCGGCGGCCGGGGCGGCCCGCGCCGCGAAGGCGCAGGCTCCCGCTCCGAGTAACGCGTAGTACGGTCGGCGGGTGAAACCGCCCGACACGATCACCGACGGCGTGGTCGCCCTCCGCAGGTTGCGGGAGGGTGACCGCGCCGTCGTGCTTTCGACGTTCGGGGACGAGCTCGTGCGCCGCTGGCTGAACATGCCCGTGCGACCTTCCGACGCGGACTTCGCCTCGGTTCTGCGGACGACCCGCAACGGGTTCGCCTCCGGCGACCGATACGACTACGTCGTGACCGAGGTGCCGGACGACGGCTTCCTCGGTGCCGTGATCGCTTCGCGGCGGCATCGCGACAACTACGAGATCGCCTACCTCGCGCAAGCTGCCGGACGTGGCCGCGGTCTCATGTCCCGGTCGGTCACGCTCCTCTGCGAGTCGCTGTTCGAGCAGGGGGTGGGGCGGCTCGAGCTGCGCACGCATCCCGACAACGACGCCTCGCAACGACTCGCCGAACGGTGCGGGTTCCAGCGAGAGGGACGCGAGCGCCAGTCGATCTGGTTGCACGGACGGCGTGAGGACGCGCTCGTCTGGTCGCTGCTGCCGGACGACGTACGTTGACCGTCCACTCCTACCGCACGCGCGCTCTGCTCGTCGCGCCGATCCGACTGCTGCTCGGGCTGCTCGCAGCAGGCGCTGCCGTGCTCGCCGGCGCGGCGGGGCGGTCGGCCGTGCTCGCGTTCGTCGTCGGTGCACTCGGGATCACGTTCGTGATCTTCAACGACCCACGCGCACGGTTCCTACAGCGCGACGTCGAACCACTGCCGCTCCCGGCCGGAGTGGAGGTCGCACCCGGCTGGCGCCAGGCGCTCGCGGCCACGTTCCCGAGCACCGTCGGGGTCTCGGTGCTCGCGATCGTCGCGCTCTTCACGAAGCCGACCCTCGCTGCGCTGCTCGGTGGGGTCTGCGCCGGGCTCGGGCTGGCGGCACTGATCTCGCTGGCACGAACCGATCCGGGCCTCTACGTCGACCCGAAGAGCAGCGTCGTCTACCGCCGGTAGCGTGCGGCCCGTGACCGGCTACCTCGCGATCGCGGCGGCCACCTGGGGCGTGGCGATGGCCGTATCACCGCTGCTGCAGATTCGCGCCATCCGCGCGCACCAGTCCTCGCGCGGCGTGTCGGTCGCCTACCAGCAGGTGCTGCTCGTCGGCTTCATCCTCTGGCTCTCTTATGGGATCGCGCTGGGGAACCCGGCAATTATCATCCCGAACATCGTCGCCGCCGTCGTCTCGATCGCGACGATCCTGGTCTCCCGGCACTATCGCTAGCCGGCGCCGCGCCACTCCCCGATCTTCGCACTACGATCACCCTGTGCAGGACTGGAGGCTCACAGAGCTCGACTCGGGCGAGCGAATCGTCTCGGAGCGGCTCGACCACGTACGGTCGGCGGCGGTCGGCTACTGGATCGGGGTCGGCTCGCGCGACGAGCATGCTCCCGAATCCGGTGTCACCCATTTCATTGAGCACATGCTCTTCAAGGGGACGGCTCGTCACAGCGCGTTCGAGATCGCGGAGATCTTCGACGGTCTCGGTGGCGAGCTGAACGCAGCCACCTCGCGCGAGCACACGCTCGTCTATGCGCGCGTGCCCGACCACCACCTCGAGACGGCGATGGACGTGATGGGGGACATGGTGTTCGAGCCCGCCTTTGCCGAGCTCGACTCCGAGCGCGAAGTCGTGCTGGAGGAGATCGCGATGTACGACGACGCGCCGCAGGAATTGGTGCACGACCTGATCGCGGAAGCGGTCTTCGGCGACCACCCGCTGGGGCGGCCGGTGATCGGCACTGCAGAGGTGATCTCGTCGATCTCGCCGGAGGCGATCGCCCGCTACCACCGCGAGATGTACGTGCCGGGCAACATCGTCGTCGCGGCCGCCGGCAACATCGACCACGACCAGATCGTCGAGCTCGTGTCGCGCGCGCTGGCGCGCCGCTCGGTTGCAGGTGGGGAGCGGGCGAACGTCCGGCCGCCACTCGTGCAGGCCCCACCGCCGCAGCTGCGCTTCCAGCAGAAGGACACCGAGCAGTACCACGTGTGTCTTGCGGCACCGGGGATCTCCCGCTCCGATCGGCGCCGGTTTGCGGCCTCCATCCTCGACGCGATTCTCGGAGGATCCGCGTCGTCACGCCTCTTTCAGGAGATTCGCGAGAAGCGCGGCATGGCCTACGCGGTCTACTCGTTCGTTTCGCAGTACACCGACACCGGCCAGGTCGGCGTCTACGTCGGCACGCGCGAGGACAACCTCGCCGAGGCGCTCGCGATCACGGCCGAGCAGATCGCGGAGATCGCCGCCGGGAAGTTGCAGCCGCGCGAGATCGAGCGCGCGAAGGAGAACCTGAAGGGCCGGATCCTGCTCTCGATGGAGTCGACCTCGACGCGCATGAACCGGCTCGGCAAGTCGCTGATCACCGACACCGAGTTGCTCTCGCTCGACCGGATCGTCGCCGAGATCGACGCGGTCGAGCCCGAGTCGGTCTCGGAGCTCGCGGCGACGCTCCTGGCTTCGGATCGGCTTTCCGCCGCTTGCATCGGCCCGGACGAGGATCGGTTCCTTGCTGCGCTGGAGCGAGTGGCACCGAACCTCGCCTCGGCTGCGTGACAAACCGCGCGTGAAGATCCTCCTGAACGGTCGCAGTGGGAAGGTCGGGTTGGTGCTCGCGCCCGCGCTCGAGGCCGCGGGTCACACGCTCGTCGACTCGTTGGCAGACGCCGAGGTGATGGTCGACTTCACCGCGCCAGAAGCAGCGCTCGCAAACGTTCAAGCGGCCGTCGCCGCACAGGTTCCGTCCGTCGTCGGAACGACGGGCTGGGACACCGGCGCGGTCGCGGGTGCTGCCGTCCCGGTGTTCTACGCGCCGAACTTCGCGATCGGCGCCGTGCTGATGATGCGGTTCGCCGCGGAGGCTTCGCAGCAGCTCGGCCGGGCGGAGATCGTCGAGCTGCACGCGGACACGAAGCGCGACGCGCCATCCGGCACTGCGCGTGCGACCGCCAATCGCATGCAGGGCGAGGTGCCGATCCACTCGGTTCGCCTACCGGGCCTCGTCGCGCACCAGGAGGTGTTGCTCGGCGGTACGGGCGAGCTGCTCACGATCCGGCACGACACGACCTCGCGCGAAGCGTTCATCCCTGGTGTGCTCCTTGCGCTCGGGCACGTGTCGTCGCTGCCACCGGGGCTGACGGTCGGCCTCGACTCGTTCCTCTGACAGCGCTGCGGGAAGAGGTCGTGCAGGTGGGGGCGGTCGAGCTTCGCCTGCTGCGCCCCGAGTCGCCGGAAGCGCTGATCGACGAGGGGGCATTTGCGGACGACGAGTTCCTGCCGTACTGGGCCGAGCTGTGGCCCGCCGCTCTGGCGCTCGCCCGTGCGCTGCCGGACGTGTCGGGGTCGCGCATCGTCGAGCTCGGTTGCGGGCTCGGTGTGCCGGCGCTCGTCGCAGCGGCGCGCGGCGCCGACGTGACCGCCGCCGACTGGGCGGGGGACGCGATCGAGTTGCTGCGCGAGAACGCGGCGCGCAACGGGCTGACCCTGCGAGCGGAGGCCCGCGACTGGCGTGACGACTGGGACGAGCACTTCGACCTCGCGCTCGCGGCGGACGTCCTCTACGAGCGGCGTAACGTCGAGCCGCTGCTTGCGCGCCTGCACGCTCTGGCGCCACTCGCGATCGTCGCCCTGGCCGGGCGCCCCTACGAGGCCGAGTTCCTGCGGCTCGCGCCGAACGTCGAGGAGCTCGCGCCGCGGGTCGTCAGGCTCGGGTAGCGCCTGCGTCGCTGAACGGCGGCGGCACCCCGGCCGCCGGTGCGTCATCGGGTCGGGCGAGCAGGCCGGCGGCGGCGACGACGAGGCCGAACGCGAGCACGCGTGTGCCGCCGAGCAGGCCGGACGGCAGGTGCTCGTGGAAGAGCGCGATGCCGGCGGCGATCGGCACGGCGTTCGTCAGGAGGCTCGCCGTCCCCGCGGTCGCGAGTGCCCCGCCTCGCTGGAACCCGAGCTGGATCGCCACGAACGCGCCGCTGTGCGCGGCGAGCAGCACTGGCACCAGGAGGAACCACAGCCCGCCGTAGACGACAGGCTTCGTCGCGACGTCGCCCGCCGCGTAGAGCAGACCGGCAGCGATCCCGAGGCCGGCGCCCGGCGCGAAGGGCAAGGGGGTGGCGGCCGAGACGAACGCGAGCAGCGCAGACACGGCGAGCCAGATCGCGAGTGCCGTGCGGTCGGGCGCGCGACCCCCGGCTGCGCCTCCTGCCAGCGAGGCTGCGAGGAGACCCAGCCCGGCGACCGCGAGAGCAACGGCGATCCACTGGCCACGACCCAGTCGCTCCCCGCGCCGGTGCACGAGCGCGGCGAGGAGGCCGATCCCGCCCGCCGAGGTCGCCTGGACGAGTGAGAGCGGCGCCAGCGCGAGCGCGGAGATGTAGAGCACCCAGCCCCCGATCCCGGCGAGGAAACCGGCGAGCCACGCACGGTTCTCGAAGAGCAACCGCATCGATCTGAGCGGGGTGCGCAACGAGAGCTTCGACAGCGCGGCAGCCGCGCCGTGCTGAGCGAGCCAGCCCCAGTTGAGTGCAAACGAGGACGCGAGCGCCAGCACGAGGCCGGCGGCCGTGCTCACCGCCGTTCGCTCTGAAACGGCAGGTAGGCCTCGGCCGCGAGAGCGGCAATACCGACGCGGGGTAGATCGAGACGGCGCTCGTAGACGACGAACCGCCGCTCCCAGCGCGGGAAGAACTTCCGGTTGAACGCGAGCAGGTTGTCGAGCTGGAACTGGCCCTTCAGCGACAGCAGCGCCCGGCGCTGGACGGCCTGCAAACCGCTCAGCTCGAGGTCGGGCGCGAGGAGTGCGGCGAACGGCGCGAAGTTCAGCGACACGCGTGCGAAGCCCGCGTCGCGCGCCCAGGCGATCGACGCACAGATCAGCCACTCGTTGAAGCCGTTCGGTGTGTCCCGTAGGCGCGGCATCGACGAGAGCGACAACGACGAGGACGCCTGCGAAATTGCGAAGTGCAAGAACCCGGCCGCGCGCGCCTCCGCATCGAGCCCGATCACGAACAACGCATCATCGTCTCCCAGGGCGAACAGCGCGTCGAGCGCCATCACGAATCCGCGTTCCGGTGCGTTGCCGCGCCAGCTGCGCGCGACGGCTTCGAGCTCTGCTCGAAGCCCCGCGTCGATCTCGCTCGGGCGAAGCACCCGAGTGACGTAGCCCGCTTCCTCGAGGCGATGAACCGACTGACGCACCTTGCGGATGCTGCGGCCGTCGAGCGAGAAGGCGGCAGTGTCGACGACCGCTTCGTCGCCGTGGTAGAGCGAGTGCAAGCCATGCCGCGTGTACAGCGGCAGCGCCTGCTCGGACGCGCCGAGAATCGCGATCCGCCAGTCGCGAGCGTGCGCGAACTCGACGAATCGCCCGACGACCTCGTGGAGGTTGTCCTGGTGACCGATCGGATCACCGGAGACGATCGCGACCCCGCCGACGACGCGGTAGGCGAGAAACGCCTGCTCGTCGGGGGTGAAGAAGTACGACTTGTCAGCGCGCAGAACGAACGGTGCGAGCGTGTCCGCTCCCCACGCGTGCACGAGCGACCTCGCGAGGTCGCGGTCACGCTCGACCTGCACCACTCGATGCCGCCAGGGTGCGAGCCAGCCGGCGACGATCCAGGCTGTCGCGGAGACGCCGAGCAGCAGGAGCGAGATCGGGAACCAGTCCCCGAACGCGCCGACGAAGTGGGGTGAGCCGCCGACGTTCGACGCCGTCAGCCCGTCGAACGTCTCGCGGAGCGCAAATCGCGCCGTGAAAGGCTGGTCGGCCGCCATCCTGTTCAGCCAGAGTGCCGTCAGCGCGTAGAGGCCGATCGCACCTGCCGCCGCGACCAGCCGCGCGACCAGAAGATGCCGTGTCGCTGTGTCGCCCGGGCGTCCGAAGTCGTGGCGCCGCGCGATCAGGAAGATCAGGACCACGGTGGACGCGAGGGTGCCGTGGTTGAAGCCGTGCAGCACGTGCAACGAGGTCGAGAGCGCGGCTACGGCTGTCGCCACTTGCCAGGCCCGGCGACGCCGGCGCGCGAGGCCGCGTGCTGCGACGAGGAGCGCGACGGCCGCCAGCACACCGGCGGCCTGCGCGAGCGGGCCAACCGCGTCCGGCGTCAGCGAGTGCAGCAGCCCAGAATCCTCGCCCGGAAGGATCGCGTGCAGCAGGTTGAGGAGTGCGCCTGCGGCAACCACCGTCGCAACGACGAACGGT
>JACDGR010000501.1 GCA_013821525.1 Actinomycetota bacterium | reverse complement strand
CTTGTGACCAGCGTAAGGCGGCTCCTCGACCGGCCGATTAGCCACGTCTCCTATGTCGTCGAGGACATTCCAACAGCGGTGGAGCGTTGGATATCTGTTCTCGGAGCGGGACCGTTCTTTCTCCTTGAGCGGGTAAAGTTCGACGTCGTGAAGTTTGAAGGTAGGCCTGCCGTCTTTGACCATTCTGCGGCCTTTGGACAATGGGGTTCGGTGGCCATCGAGCTACAACAGTTCTACTCGGTGTCTCCGTCGAACCTCGAGCAACGCCTTCGCGGGGGTAGTGCTCCACAGATCAACCACACCGCCTACATCTCGTCCGACGCGGCCGCAGATAGTGCCGAGCTCAATCAGGCTGGGATGCCGGCCTTCCTCTACGCGAAGTCCGGCCCGGTCGAGGTGACGTTCCACGACGTCCCCTGGCTTGGCCACGCTGTCGAGATCCACCGGCGTTGTGACTTCATCGTCGAGTTCTTCGCCGGTGTCGAAGCCGCGGCGAGGGACTGGGACGGCGGCAATCCCTTGCGCTACGGTGCGCCGAACGGATGATCGATTTCGATCGTTGCTAGTGAAAGGGGCACGACATGGCAGTCGTCCGCTCGCCGTCCGAACGGCCAGCCGAAGAGTCTACGCGTACACTCATGGGCCGATGGCGGCGAAAGTTGACATCGTCGGACGAACTCGGCGTCGTGATCGTGCTGATCGCCCTTTGCGTATTCGTCAACGTGTTTCATCCTCGGTTCCTCGGAATCACCTCGATCGCAAACATGTCCCAGCAGGCCGCCTTTTACGGCCTGATCGCGCTGGGTATGGTCTTTATGCTCTCAATGGGCGAGATCGATCTCTCCGTCGGCGGGAACTTCGCATTCTCGGCCATGACGGCAGCTCTGCTCGCCGAACAAGCGTGGAACCCATGGATCGCGGGGCTCGCTGCGATCGTCGTCGGGGGGTTGCTGGGTGCCCTCAACGCTGTTGTATCGAACGTCCTGCGTCTGCCACTGATCATTGTGACGCTCGGGTCGCTCTCGATGTATCGCGGTCTCACCCTCGTCATCTCCAGTGGGGAGGCGCATGCGGCACCGGCTTCGTCGGCCGGTAGCAGCTACTTCACAATCTTCGGTGGAACAGTTCTCGGCCTGCCAGCGGCGACAATCGCCTTCGTCGTCGCTACTGGCGCAGTCTGGGTGCTCTACCGGCGGACACGTTTCGGTTTCGCAGTTCGTGCTATCGGCTCCAACCCGCAGGCTGCAAAGCTCAGCGGTTACCCCATCGGTCGGATCAGGTTGCAAGTCGCCTTGTTGATCGGCTCGCTCTGCGGACTTTCCGCGGCTGTGTCATTCGGCTTCTTCCAGTCCTCGGACCCCAACCTCGGAACCGGCTACGAACTGCAGGTCATTGCGGCGGCTGTGATCGGAGGGACGGCGTTATCCGGGGGCAAGGGGAACGTCGTAGGCGCCTTCATCGGCGCTCTCATAATCAGCGTGATCAACGGCGCTCTCACGGCGTTCGGGGTCTCGGTCAACTGGACCTCCTTCGTGACCGGTGCCGTCATCATCGGCGCGGTCGCAATCGACTCGGTCATCAAGCGGCGACAGTCACCCGTCCTCCAAAGACCGGTCTGACCCACCACCGAGCGTCCGACATTACTCTCGTGAAAGGGACTGCTGTGTCCACACCTACCGTCCGCAAGTTCGCGGGCGTCGTCCTCGCGGTCTCCCTCGTCGCAGCGTGCAGTGACTCCACCGCGGCGAGCGGACCTGGCGGCACCACTGCCCAAGGCCTGAAGACGGTTCACGTTGATCTCTTCAATGGTCCGTACATGAGCAACATCGGGGCGGGGGCCCAGGCCGCGGCGACCGAGCTCGGTGCCGAGTTCACCCAGACTGGTCCCACCGCGCTGAACCCGGGCCAGGCGATCGGGACGTTCCAGAACGCTGTTGCGTCTGGCGCGCAGGTCGCACTTGTCATGGCCTATCCCGGAGATCTGTGGCGTGCGCCGATCGACGCAGCCGTCCGCCAGGGCGTGACGGTCGCAACGAACGACGACTCCAGCGACGATTCCCAGGCAGCCTTCCACATCGGTCCGCCAAAGGTAGCCATGGGCGCCGCCCTGGCCGATGAGTTCGCGAAGAAGATCCCGCAGGGAGCAACAGGAACGATCATCCCCGGTCTCTGTGTGCCAGGTCTCGCCGTTCTGCAAGCTCCGATAAACGGCTTTCGAACCCGCATGGGCCAACTCCGCCCTGGCGTGACCGTCGCGGAAGCCGCTGTAACGAACGGTGAC
>JACDGR010000500.1 GCA_013821525.1 Actinomycetota bacterium | reverse complement strand
GAGTAACTGATGGAGCGCCCTTTTAGCTGATCGCGGCCGGGAGGCGCAACGCCTCCCGGCCGTTCGAACAGTCCTGCTTGCTCACGCAGCACGCCGCATGGCTGGAGTCGAGTAGTCGCGTGTGCGACGGCTTGCGACGGAGCTTGCGAGCGAGCTCATCGCGATCCGGCGTGCGCTCTTCGGCCGATGGACGGGCGTCATGGCGACGGCGGAGAAGTGATGAATCGAGTAAGTGGGCATTGCACCTCCTTTCATGTGTGGGAGGCTACGCCGCGGGCGTCGCATGCACGTCGGCCGTGCTGAGGATTTGCCGTCGTTCCTGAGGAGGATTCGTGCCGGACGCATTTCGCACCCCTGACGAGCGGTTCGCGGGCCTCCCTGGCTTCGGCTTCGAGCCGCAGTACGTCGACCAGGACGGGCTGCGCATGCACTACCTCGACGAAGGCCAGGGCAAGCCGATCCTGTTCCTGCACGGCGAGCCGACGTGGTCGTTTCTCTACCGCAAGGTGATCCCCGAGCTGACGCCGGGCTCGCGCTGCATCGCGCCTGACCTCTTCGGCTTCGGCCGCTCGGACAAGCCGACGAGACCGGACTGGTACTCCTACGACGCGCACGTCGCGTCCGTCGCGCGGTTGGCCGCGGAGCTCGACCTCCGCGAAGCGACGGTCGTCGTGCAGGACTGGGGCGGGCCGATCGGCTTTCGCTTCGCCGTCGAGAACCCCGAGCGCGTCGAACGGCTCGTCGTGCTCAACACGGGCATCGGTGCCCGCGCGCCGAACGACGAGTGGCTGCGCTTCAGGGCGTTCGTGCGCCGCGTCGGCACGGAGATAGTCCCAGGGCAGCTCGTGCGGCTGACGTTGGTGCAGCCGACGACCGACGAGGTGATCGCCGGCTACGACGCACCCTTCCCCGAGCCCCAGTCACGCGTCGGGGTCGTGCAGTTCCCCGAGCTCGTCGCAACGAGCTCCGACCATCCGAGCGCGGCGGCGATGCTGCGCGTCCGCGAGCTGCTGCGCAGCTTCGACCGGCCGGCGCTCGTGCTCTTCGGTGAGAGCGACCCGATCTTCCCGCGACGCGCCGCCGAGGCGATGGCCGAGCTGCTGCCGGCGGCCGAGCTCGACCCACCGCTCGCAGGCGCGGGGCACTTCCTGCAGGAAGACCGCGGGGTCGAGATCGGCCGCCGGATCGCCTCCTGGCTCCTCTGACGAGATTCATACCGACCCGCCACGTCACTCCTACCCGCGCGAAGCAATCTGCGTCAGCGCTCGAGAGACACACAAAGCGGCACCCGGGTATGCGGCACTCGGTGGTCGAGTCTCTCTTCGCGCACTGGGATGGAAGGCCGACGGCTCTGCGGCGCCGCCGGCCTTCTCCTCCCGGGGCGGTCTTCAGCGCAAGCGCCTGGACGACGTAACTACCGTGTCGCCGTGATCGTCATCCGGTTCATCGTCGCGCTGGTGGTTTCGCTCGTCGTCGTCGTCACGGCGGCCTCGTTCATCTACAACGCGCTCACCTCGGACGCGAACGTTCCGGTGCGCCAGCTCTGGAAGGGCAAGTTCGTCGAGGCCGACGGTGTTCTCACCGCCTACCGCGAGTGGGGCACCTCAGGCCCACCGATCGTGCTCGTCGGCGGCTTCCTCGAGCCGACGTTCGTCTGGCAGGACGTCGGCCCGCGCCTCGCCGCGGCCGGCCACCGGGTCTACGCACTCGACCTCGACGGCTTCGGTTACAGCGAGCGGCGCGGCCCCTCCACGCTGCAGGAGTGGGCGGATCAGGTCGAGGCATTCTCGAGGGCGCTCGGCCTCGCGAAACCCGAAGTGGTCGGGCACTCGCTCGGCGCGGCCGTCGCAGTCGAGGTCGCGCGGCGCGGATTCGCTTCACGCGCAGTGCTGCTCGACGGCGACGGCCTGCGCAGCGGCGGCCCACCTCGCCTGGCCGGCAAGGTGCTCGCGCACACACCGTTCCTCACCTCCGCGATTCGTCTGCTGACGGGCTGGGACTGGGCGGCCAAGCGGATCCTCAAGTCGGCATACGCGCCGAACCGCCTGCCGCTCGATGCGACGGAGATCAACCGCTGGACGGATCAATTCCGGGCGAAGGACGCCCGCAAGGGCCTCGAGCGCATCGCTCGCAACGGCATCGTCGGCTTCTCACGCTTCGAGCTGAAGCGGATGAAGATCAAGGCGCTCGTCGTGTGGGGCGCGGAGGACAGCGTCGACAACGGCACGGCCGGACGCGCGAGCGCGCGCGACCTCGGTGCGCAGTTCGTCGAGATTCCCGGCGCAGGCCACC
>JACDGR010000078.1 GCA_013821525.1 Actinomycetota bacterium | reverse complement strand
TTGCCGGTGTTCGCCGCCACGGCCCCTCTTTCAGGTGGATGCAGCGGGCCTGCGCAAGCCACGACGCGCTCGCCTGCCACGTCGTCGCAGAGAGAGGGGCGGGGCTGCTCCCGGCGAGCGCCGGAGCGGCGACCAGGAGCGCGACCACCACGGTTAAGAGCCCCGTGCGCACCTGACATCCATAACAGACTGCGCCCGAAAGTGTCTTGGAGGGCAGCAAAATCCCAATCAGAGAGCCGAATTCCGTAAAGTCGTGGGATGGGCCTCGCGCACTGGGACGACGTCGAGCGGCACGATCTTGCCTCAGGTGAGATCAGCGCCGTGTGGCAGATGCTCGGGGACGCCGCAGGCATCGTCGGCGTCGGCGTGCACCGTGTCCGGGTCGCTGCCGGGAAGCTCCCGACGCCCCCGCACTCCCACGGCGCGTCGGAGGAGGTGTTCTTCGTGCTCGGGGGATCCGGTCTCGCGTGGCAGGACGGTGCGGTGCACGACGTGCGACCCGGCGACTGCGTGATTCAGCGTGCGCGTGAGCACGTGCACACGTTTGTCGCAGGCCCCGACGGACTCGACTACCTCGTCTTCGGAACGCGACTGCGCACCGAGATCGGATGGCTGCCACGGTCGCGCGCAGTGCGGATGGGACGCATCTGGCTGGAGGGCCGCGACGACGACCCGTGGGGGATCGAAGCGACGGCCGAGCCGCTCGAGCTTGGCGAACCGGCGCCACGCCCACCGAACATCCTGAACATCAACGAGGTCGAGCTCGACCGGTCGTGGCAGGGCGTTGCGACGGCGCCGCTTGCGACGACGGAGCGTTCGGTGCAAGCGGGCTTCCACTGGGAGCGACTCGACCCGGGTGCGACCGGCGCGCCGCCGCATTGCCACTCGGAGGAGGAAGAGGTGTTCGTGATCCTCGAAGGCGAGGGGACGCTCGAGCTATGGCCCTCTCCGACAAGCGTCGCGCGCGGCGTCAGACGAGAGGATATGCCGGTGCACGCGGGACACGTGATCGCACGCCCGCCCGGCACCCGGATCGGCCATGCCTTTCGCGCCGGCTCGGACGGGCTGACGATGCTGATCTACGGCACGAGGCGACCGAACGACATGTGTTACTACCACCGCTCGAACAAGATCGCGTTCCGCGGGCTCGGTGTGATCGGCCGCATCGAGAACCTGGACTATCTCGACGGCGAGCCGGCGAACTGAGCTCAGGCGCGGCGATGAGTTCGCGTGAGATGCGCCCGGCAAGATTCGAACTTGCGACCTCTGCCCATGTGCACAGTGCAGCGCTCGCTCGAGCTGCCTGGAACGATCGCGTCGCCCCGCGAGAGGAAGACCTCCAACAGCAGCGGCTCCGCCGAGGTCTTCTCGTGAGATGCGCCCGGCAAGATTCGAACTTGCGACCTCTGCCTCCGCAGGGCAGCGCTCTATCCCCTGAGCTACGGGCGCTCGGGGCTGCCAGTGTACCGGCATGGATCCGGACCGCCCCGCCTGGCTCTTCCTCGACCTGTGGTCGGCCGCGCGACGCTCCGTGCGTCAGGTCACGCTTCTGCTGGAGGAGCAGGGCGTCGGCGACAACGAGCTCTCAGCGCTGCTGCACCTGGCGACCTCACCGGCAGGGTTGACCGTCACGAACCTTGCGGAGGAGATGGGCGTCGCGTTCATGTCGGCGAGTGACGCGGCGGGCCGTCTCGAAAAGGCCGGCGATCTCGAGCGTGTGCCGCATGCGACGGATCGTCGCTCATCGGTCGTGCGGCTGACGAAGACCGGCGCGGCCCGGGCGCGCTCGGCCCTCACACTGCTCGACGAACTGGCTCGGACGATCGCCGCAGACGGAGGCGCGACGACGGAGGAGTTGAGTCAGCTCGCCGCGCGCCTGAACGAGGTGCTGACCGCGGCCGAATAGATTCAGCGCAGGGACGCGGTTGCGTCGCCGACGCGGAGCTCCGCGTCATCCGGCACCTCGACCCGCACGTAGGCGAGTGCGAGACCGGCGACCGCGCTCGTGATGCGGCCGACGTCCTTCTCACCGAAGACGACAGGGGTCTCCGCGGGGGGCGCCGCACCCGCCACCTCGAGGACGCGCAGGCGTCGGTTGACCTTGCCGCGATAGTGTTGCCGCGCGATCGGCTCCTGCCCCGGGTAGCAGCCCTTCGAGAAGGAGATCGCGCGCGCTTCGAGGCCGGCCTCGGCGGGCAGCACGCGATCGTCGATCTCCTGACCGTAGCGCGGCGTGCCCGCCTCGATGCGCAGCCGCTCGAGCCCGTCGTCGTCGAGCGAGGCCGGGAGCGTTTCGTCGAGCACCTCGGTCGCTGGTCGCCCGTAGTCGCGGTTCGGTATTCCCGGCACGTCGGCGAGGACGATCGTCGAGCTGTGCTCCTCGAGCTGGATCTCGCACCTGGCGGCGAACCGCATGCGAGTCAGCTGGCCGAGCAACGTCGGGCCGAGCTCGGGCTCCGTCAGGAGCAGCACGTCATCCGGGCCTCGACGCCAGACGAGCACGGGCGCGATCACGCGCGCCTTCGGCGTCAGGAGGAGCGCGTCGACCGACCCCGCTTCCGGGACGTCGTTGGAGAGCATCCGGTCGAGATAGTCGACCGCGTCGGGGCCCTGCACGCGGACGTATGCGCGCTGACGGCGCGCGGTCTCGGGTGTCGTCATTGCCATGCTCCCTAGACTAGACAGCGTGTTCAGGTCGAAAGCCGAGCGGAAGCTGATCGAGGCGGGATTCGACCCCGCCCGCCTCCCGCCGGGGCAGTACTACACCGCGAAATGGCCCGTGCTGCATGCAGGCTCTGTCGCCCGCTACGACGACCTCTCTGCCTGGACGCTGCGGATCTTTGGCGAGGTCGAGGAAGAGGTCGAGCTCACCTGGGAGCAGCTCTCGGAGCTGCCGCGCACGGCGAACACGCAGGACATCCACTGCGTGACCCGCTGGTCTCGTTTCGACGCGCAGTTCGAGGGTGTGCACTGGAGCGAGCTCGCGAAGCTCGTGCGGCCGGAGCCGACCGCGCGGTTCGCGATCGCACACGCAGAAGCCGGCTTCACCTCGAACGTCCCGATCGCCTACCTCGCCGATCCCCAGGCCCTCCTTGCAACCCACGGCGACGGGGAGCCGCTGACGCCGGACCACGGCTATCCGCTGCGGCTCGTGATTCCCGGGAAGTACTTCTGGAAGAGCGCGAAGTGGCTGCGGGGAATCGAGCTCTCGGCCGTCGACAAGCCCGGGTTCTGGGAGCGCTACGGCTACCACAACGATGCGGACCCCTGGGCCGAGCAGCGCTACGGCTTCTGAGACGTTCGGTCGGATCCCTCGTTCGAGGGATGCACCAGTGACACTTCACGCCGATAACTGCTTCAGCACCACCCTCCCCATCCCCTTAGAGAAGCCGCCCTCGGGCGGCTTTTCTAGTTCCAGGGTCAGACGTCCGAGGGCGGGTTCTCCCGACAACTCTGCGAAGCCGCCCTCGGGCGGCCTTTCTAGTTCCGGGGTCAGACGTCCGAGGGCGGGTTCTCCCGACAACTCTGCGAAGCCGCCCTCGGGCGGCCTTCTAGTTGGAGGCGGAATTTTCGTCAGGAGGGTGACGTGTCGCGCACGGGCCACATCAGGCCGAGGATGTGCGGCAGGCCGGCGATGTCGGTCGCGACAGTGATCCATTCGACCTCGATCCCGGTCGGCAGCGGTGTCCTCCCCGACGCAGGCTGGCCGTCGAGCGCGGTCGCGAGCGCACTGCGGCCCGCGTCCGTCTGGTTCTGCGCACCGACCTGGCCGTCGAGCAGCTCGGCGCGGGTCGCACCGATCATGCGGCAGGCAGCGGAGTTGACCGCGACGTACCGCCGCTCCTCATTCCACACGAGCACGCCGATCTCGGCATGCTCGGCCGCGTCGCCGAGGAGGGTCTGCTGAAAGAGCGTGTGCGCACGCGCCCGCATCGAATCCTCGACCACGCTGGCGAAGATATCTCTGCAGCCCAGAAAAGAGAAGGGCGGCCCCGCAGGACCGCCCAGACTCTCTTCTAGCCAATCCCAGAGGGATTGGCCTTACATCATCCCGCCCATGTCCGGCATGCCGCCACCCATCGCTGCGCCTGCCTTCTCGGGAGCCTCGGCGACGATCGCCTCGGTCGTCAGGATGTTCTTCGCGATCGACGCGGCGTTCTGCAGCGCCGAGCGGGTGACCATCGTCGGGTCGGTGATGCCGGCCTTGACGAGGTCGGTGACCTCGCCGGTGTCGACGTTCAGACCCTCGCCCGGCTTCGCCGTGCGCACCTGCTGGACGACGACGGAGCCCTCGAGGCCCGCGTTCGTCGCAAGCTGGCGGAGCGGCTCCTCGAGCGACTTGATGATGATCTGCGCACCCGTGCGCTCGTCACCGTCGAGGTCGCCGAGGACCTGATCCTTGACCGCGTCGGACGCGTTCAGCAGTGCGACACCGCCACCCGGGACGACGCCCTCCTCGAGGGCGGCACGGGCGGCCTGCAGCGCGTCCTCGACGCGATGCTTGGTCTCCTTCATCTCCGTCTCGGTGGCCGCGCCGACCTTGACGACGGCGACACCGCCGGAGAGCTTCGCGAGGCGCTCCTGGAGCTTCTCGCGATCGAAGTCGGAGTCGGTGTTCTCGATCTCGGCCTTGATCTGCTTGATCCGGGCCTTGATGCCGTCGGCTTCGCCGGCGCCGTCGATCAGCGTCGTCGTGTCCTTCGTGACGACCACACGGCGAGCGTTACCGAGCTGGGTGGTCTTCGTGTTCTCGAGCTTGAGGCCCATCTCCTCGGTGATCACTTCGGCGCCCGTGAGGATCGCAATGTCCTCGAGCATCCGCTTGCGGCGATCGCCGAAGCCCGGCGCCTTGACGGCGACGGCCTGGAAGGTGCCGCGCAGCTTGTTGACCACGATCGTCGCGAGCGACTCGCCCTCGACGTCCTCGGCCACGATCAGCAGCGGGCGCCCCGCCTGAATGACCTGCTCGAGCACCGGCAGGACGTCCTTGACAGCACCGATCTTCTGGTTCGCGACCAGGATGTACGGGTTGTCGAGCACGGCTTCCATGCGCTCTGCGTCGGTCACCATGTACGGCGACAGGTAGCCCTTGTCGAACTGCATGCCCTCGGTGAACTCGAGCTCGAGGCCGAAGGTCTGGCCCTCCTCGACGTTCACGACGCCGTCCTTGCCGACCTTCTCGATCGCCTCGGACAGGACCTCGCCGATCTCCGACGAGCGCGAGGAGACGGTCGCAACGCGCGCGATGTCTTCCTTGCCCGAGATCTCGGTCGACTGGGACTTCAGGTTCTCGACGATCGCCTCGACGGCCTTCTCGATGCCCCGCTTGAGGCCCATCGGGTTGGCGCCGGCCGAGACGTTCTTCAGGCCCTCGCGGACGATCGCCTGAGCGAGCACGGTCGCCGTCGTGGTGCCGTCACCGGCGACGTCGTTGGTCGCGGTCGCGACCTCGCGCACCAGCTGTGCACCCTGGTTCTCGAACACGTCCTCGACGTCGATCTCACGAGCGATCGTGACACCGTCGTTCGTGATCGTCGGGGCGCCGAACTTCTTGTCGAGCACGACGTAACGGCCCTTCGGGCCGAGCGTCACCTTGACGGCGTCGGCAAGCGTGTCGACGCCCTTCTGCAGGGAGCGACGCGCCTCCTCGCCGAACTTGAGCTCTTTGTGAGCCATGTTTTGTCTCTCTCCTTCTCTTCTCTAGACCGTGATTAGACGGCGGCGCGGTCGCCGACGACCTTCGCCAGGACGTCCGACTCGCGGAGGATCAGAACATCGTCGGCGCCGACCTTGATCTCGGTGCCTCCGTACTTGCTGAAGATGACCTCATCGCCCTCTTCGACGTCCATGGCAACGTGGTTGCCGTCGTCGTCACGGGCGCCGGGGCCAACTGCGAGGACGCGGCCGCGCTGCGGCTTCTCCTTCGCGGTGTCCGGCAGGACGATTCCGCTGACCGTGGTCTCTTCTTCCTCGAGAACCTCGACGATCAGACGGTCGCCAAGCGGCTGTAGATTCATGTGTAAACCTCCACCTTGTACCAGGCTTGTGATTGCCTCTGGCACTCTACCTGTGTGAGTGCCAACCGGCCCAGCATACCGCCAAGACCGCATGCGGCGTGAGTTCTCGGCAGGCGGGGTGCTCGTGCGGCGGCTGCGCGGCCGCTGGATGGTCGCGGCGATCCGGCCGGGCGGCAAGCCGGCCGGCACCTGGGCGCTTCCGAAAGGCCTCATCGACGCGGGCGAGACGGCTGAGGCGACCGCCCTGCGCGAGGTGGCCGAGGAGACCGGTGCCCATGGACGCTCCCTGGGCAAGCTCGGCGACGTCAAGTACTGGTTCGTCTGGGAGGGCGAGCGGATCTTCAAGATCGTCTCGTTCTTTCTCGTCCGCAACGAGGGCGGGCGGCTCGGCGAGGTCCCCGCCGAGTTCCGGCACGAGGTCGCGGAGACCCGGTGGCTGCCGCTCGACGAGGCGCCGCGCCTCCTCTCCTACGGCGGAGAGCGGGAAATCGTGCGGAAAGCTGCGGCCCGGTTACAGGACGTATAGTCCGCGTCCGTGCCCGGTTTCGCGCTGAACTTCTACTCGCCGATCGTCGAGGCCCAGCTGAAGTCGAACCGCAAGACGGCGACGATCCGGCTCGGCGACAAGTCGCGGAAGTATCAGAAGGGGATGATCGTCTCCGTGCTCGCCGGCGCGCGGTTCAGCCCGCGCCAGCACGTCTTCGACGCGGTGATCGACAAGGTGGACGTGAAGACGATCGCCGAGCTCTCGCCGAACGAGATCGAGCACGACAACCCGGAGATCCGCCACACCGAGGAGCTCTGCAGGTGGCTCGGGCAGCTCTACAACCGCGAGATCCACGAAGGCGACACCGTGACTCTGATCCGTTTCTCGGCGATCGCACCCTCCTACGGCTTCTAGGAGAGCGACCCTGTGGCGTCGCTGGACGACCTCGACCGGCTGGCGCTCGCGCTGCCAGGCACCACGAAGGAGGTCGCGCAGGACGGCCGGCCGAGCTACTCAGTCGGCGGGAAAGCATTCACTTTCCACCGTGAGCCACGGAAAGACGCGGTCGATGCGTCCGGCGAACGTCTGCAGGACGTCCTCGTCTTCTGGGTCGACGGACTGGAGGCGAAGGAGCTCGTGCTCGCCGACCCGCGCGGGATCTTCTTCACGACCCCGCACTGGAACAACTATCCGGCCGTGCTCGTGCGGATCCCAGACCTCGTGCGCCTCAGCGAGGCGGAGCTGCACGACGCGGTCGTCGAGGCGTGGCTGAAGCGCGCGCCGAAGCGGGTCGCGAAGGCCTTGCTCGCCGAGCACGAGAGCTGAATCCATTGGCGAATAAAGGAGGGAGAGAGCAGATGTCCGAGTGGCCGAAAGGCATTGGCGCGATCACGCTGTTCATGGAGGACCTGCCGGCTGCAAAGCGGTTCTACCTCGAGGTCTTCGAGCTTCCGGTCATGTTCGAGGACGAGAGCTCCGTGGTGTTCAACTTCGGCAATACGGTGATCAACCTCCTCGACGCCACGCAGGCCCCGTCGCTGATCGAGCCCGCCGCCGTCGCCGACCGTGCCGCGGGCGCACGCCAGCAGTTCACGATCGAGGTCGACGACGTCGACGCGAGGTGCGCCCGGCTCACCGAGCGAGGCGTCACCCTCCTGAACGGTCCGCTTGATCGGCCGTGGGGCATCCGCACCGCAAGCTTCCAGGATCCGGGCGGCCACATCTGGGAGATCGCCGCCTAGCGAACAGGCGGACGGCGCTAACGGTTCTGCAGGGTGTCGAGCCCGATCGCGAGAGCGATCGCAAGGCGACGGTCGAGCCGCTTGTCCGGATCGCCCGAGAGATCGAGCACGTACTGGTCGCGCAGCTTGAACTTCCGGTCCATCTTCCCGATCACCGCGTCGCCCGCCAGGATGTCGAAGTTGTAGGGGATCGGGATCAACCCGCCGTAGTCGGGCACGAAGTCGATCACGCGCCGCAGGATCGCCATCGCCTGCGAGCGCTCCTGCGCGATCGCGACCTCCTCCTCCGCCGGCCCGGAGACGCGCCAGGTCGAGCGCAGAAGGGACTTCGCGAACGCATGCTCGAGGACGCCGATGCGTTGCCCCTGGACGTCCTCGACGTCGTAGCGCGAGCCGCCCGTGTCGAGCCAGGAGCGTGCCTTGATGTGGAAGATCTCCTGCGTCTCGGCCTCGTCGGCGAAGAAACGGATGTGCTCCTTGATCGCGAGCTTCCTCTGACGGACGTAGGCGACCGGCCCGCCGAACGGGGTCATGCCCTCCGCGAGCGGCGTCACCCGGAACAGGTTCGCAATTGGCCGGATCAGCTGGTCGACCAGATAGCGGTCGTGCTCGAAGGGCCCCATCACCTGGCGGGCCGCCGGATGCGCATCCCGAGCAGCTCCGGCTCCCGCAGCGGCGCGTTGCAGCTCTCGCACTCGACCGCGAACGTCGAGGAGAACGGCGCCTCACATGCGGGGCAGCGGAGAAGGATCACGCCGCCGCACGAGCAGGTCGCGGGAACCTCGTTCTCGAAATCCTCGAACCAGCGAACGGCGCCCCCACAGGTCAGGCAGAACGCCGACCAGTGGCCGAGGACGTTGCGGCGCTCCTCGCGGAGCCAGTCGGCTGCCTTTCCCACCCGGTCAGACTACTGCCCCGGTTACCATCCGTCCTGCCTTTCCCTACAACGCGAGGATGGTGCAGTGGCGATCGCACGCGTGGCCGAGCCGAGCGGCTCATTGCAGGATGTGAAGGAGCAGGGCCTCGACCGTGAGGATCTGCTCGGCATCTATCGCAACATGCTGATTACGCGCGGAGTCGAGGAGCGCGGTCACATCCTCTACCGCCAGGGGAAGATCCCCGGCTCGTTCTACACCGGCCGCGGGAACGAGGCTTCGGCCGTGGGGGTCGCAACCGCGATGGGGCCTGACGACGTCGGTACGCCGCTCCATCGCGACATGGGCGTTCACATCACGCGGGGCGTCGAGCCGTGGCGGATCCTCGCCCAGTACATGGGCCGTGCCGACGGGCCGAGCCGCGGCAAGGACGGAAACGTCCACATGGCCGACGAGAACCTGGGCTTGCTCGCGATGGTCAGTCACCTGCCGGCGATGCTGCCGGTCGCGGTTGGCTGCGCGCTCGCCTTCCGCATCCGCGAAGAGAAGCGCGTCGCGGTCGCGTGGTCGGGCGAAGGCGCGATGGCGCGCGGCGACGCACACGAGGGAATGAACTTCGCAGGCGTGCGCACGCTGCCGGTCGTGTTCATCTGCGACAACAACCAGTGGGCGTACTCGACGCCGACGCACCTCGAATACGCCGTCGAGCATCTCGCCGACCGCGCCCAGGCCTACGGGTTCGACGGCGTCGTCGTCGACGGCACCGACGTGCTCGCCGTCTACCGCGAGACGAAGCGCGCGATCGACAAGGCGCGCGAGGGTGGTGGCCCGACGCTGATCGAGTGTCAGACGCTGCGCATGGAGGGGCACGCGGTGCACGACGACGCCTTCTACGTCCCGAAGGAGCTCTTCGAGCGCTGGGCCGAGCGCGACCCGATCGAGCGCTACCGCACGTGGCTGCGCGAGCAGGTCGACATGAGCGACGCCGACGAGGAAGAGATCACGGGTTACGTGAAGAAGCTTCTGAACGACTCGCTCCAGCGCGCCGACGCATCGCCTCAGCCCGATCCGGCAACCCTGATGGACGGGGTCTATGCGACACCGGAAGACCTCGACACGCCCCACCACAAGTAGCCGGAAGAGAGCCACCCACACCAATGGCAGAGAAGACGTACCTGCAGGCAATCAGTGACGGCATCCGCGGCGAGATGCGCCGCGACAAGCGCGTGTTCGTCCTCGGTGAGGACGTCGGCGTCTACGGCGGTGCGTTCAAGGTGACCCTCGGGTTCCAGGAGGAGTTCGGTTCCTGGCGCGTGCTCGACATGCCGCTGTCGGAGACCGCGATCGTCGCGGGCGCGACCGGAGCGGCGATCATGGGTATGCGCCCGGTCGCCGAGATGCAGTTTGCGGACTTCGTCTCGTGCGCATGGGATCACCTGGTCACGATCGCGGCGAAGCAGCGCTGGCGTGCCGGCACTCCGGTGCCGATCGTGCTGCGCCTTCCTTCCGGCGGCGGGTTCTCAGGCGGCCCGTTCCACTCGCAGAACCCCGAGTCGTCCTTCGCGCACATCCCCGGCCTCAAATGCGTCTGCCCGGCAACACCCGAGGACGCCAAGGGTCTGATGATCGCGGCGATCGAGGATCCGAACCCGGTCCTCTTCTTCGAGCACAAGCACCTCTACCGGCGGATCAAGGCCGAGGTGCCGGACGAGCGCTATGTGACCCCGATCGGGAAGGCGCGCATCCACGCGGAGGGCGACGACCTCACCCTCGTCACCTGGGGCGCGATGGTCTACACGGCCGAGGAGGCAGCAAAGCAACTGCCGGACGTCTCCGTGGAGATCATCGACCTCCGCACGATCATGCCGTGGGACAAGCAGGCGGTGCTCGAATCTGCACGCAAGACCTCCAAGGTGCTCGTGCTGCACGAGGACACGCGCACCGGCGGATTCGGCGGCGAGATCGCCGCGACGATCGCGGAAGAAGCGTTCGAGGATCTCGACGCACCCGTGCGCCGGATCGCGGCCCCCGATTGCCCGGTGCCGTTCTCGCCGGTGCTCGAAAAGGCGTATATCCCCCAGGTCGACGATGTCGTCCGTGGACTCAAGGAGCTGGCTGAGTACTAATGTCGAGCACAGGAACAGCAGTCGAGGTCGTGATGCCCCAGATGGGCGTCTCCGTCTCCGAGGGCACGATCACGAAGTGGAACAAGCAGGTCGGCGAGACGATCGAAGCCGACGAGACCCTGCTCGAGATCTCCACCGACAAGGTCGACACCGAGGTGCCCTCACCTGCCTCCGGCGTCGTCACGGAGATCCTCGTGGCCGAAGGCGAGACCGTGGAGGTTGGCACCGTGCTCGCTCGTATCGGCGGCGAGGCGGGCGCAGCCGCTCCCGCACCGGCCGAACCGGCGCCGCAACCTGTCGCGGTGCAGCCGATCGCCGCGCCGGAGC
>JACDGR010000499.1:569-2298 GCA_013821525.1 Actinomycetota bacterium | reverse complement strand
CGACCGCAGTGGGTGTCGCCCTCACCGATGCGGGCCTCTAGGTGTAACCCATCAGATCCGGGTCGCTGGTGGGCTCGGACTCGGCTACGTGCAGGGTTTCGGTCCAGCTGGCGAGAAGCGTCATTTTGTCTGCTGGTGGGGTGCCGGGAGGTCTGGGGCGGCGACGGCCACTGTAAACCAACTTCCGGTATGCGACACTAGCCATCGTGCCTCCGTTGCAGCCGGGGACCGACTGCCCGGTGGTCATTGCTAAACGTTGCGTTCCACAATGAAGCGGAGGAGTTCGCGAACGAACTCCAGGTCCGGACCCTCCTGCGCTCCGACAAAGGCGGTGGTCAGCCGACGCTCGGCGGCTGTCGCGAGTGCTCGGGCGACCTGCCTCGTGCGTTCAACGCCACCGCTCTCCCGAAGAATACTCTGGACTTCGACGAGTTGACGCGTCAGCCGTTTTTCGCGTCGCCTTCCCGCGAAATCGACCAGCATCGCTCGTTTGTCACCCGATGCGGTCGAGAGAGCGTAGATCAACGGAAGGGTGCGTTTTCCTTCCCAGAGGTCGCCACCGATTTCTTTTCCGTACACAGCCTCGTCGCCCGCAAGATTCAACAGGTCGTCGTGGATCTGAAATGCGGCGCCGAGTAGAAACCCGAAGGCGTGAAACCGGTCGAGCGTATTGATGTCGGCGTCGGCGCTGACAGCGCCTATTCGCATCGGATGGATGAAGCTGTACCACGCCGTCTTCTTGAGCACCAACCGCATGTAGTCGTCGGTATCGAGATCGCATCTGTTGTCCTGGGTCCACCCTAGTTCCAGCGCCTGTCCCTCGAGCGACTCGCGGAGCATGTGATCGACTTCGTCGAAGATGCGCAAGGCCCGTTCGGGGCCCAGCTGGCCGACGTTCTGCCGGAATAGGCCCATCGACAACGTATTCATCGCGTCCCCGATGTTGACCGCCAGCGGTACGCCCAGCTCTCGATGCAATGTGGGCTGGCCCCGTCGCGACTCGCTGCCGTCCTCGATGTCGTCGTGCACCAGGAAGGCGTTGTGCAGCATTTCAATGCCGGCTGCAGAGGGCATCGCATCCTCGACTCGGCCGCCGTACGCCAAGCAGGTGGCCAGACAGAGCGCTGGTCGAAGCCCGTTGCTCGGCCGTTCGAGAAATGTGCGGATGGGCGCGTACAGGTGCTGCTGCGGCTCCGTGGCCGGAACGGTGTCGTTCAAGGCCGCGAGCGTCAGACCGCGGTACCACTCAAGACGGTGGGCGAACTCGACCGGGCCGTGATCATGTCGTTGCCCGGAAGCCATGGTCGGTTGTAACGGCGTTGTCGCCGAGGTCCGCCCGGGTTTGATCGTGCGTATCTTCATCGGCCGTGCCGCAACACCCGCCTCGATCTGTTCCCGGAGGTCGTCGACCTGGCTTCCGGCGCCTTCCATGAGATTGTCCGCGGCCTGGACCTGCAAAGTCTGATCAAGTCGATCAACGACTGGCTGCATCTTGAGCACGGAAGGCGTGATCGTGCTGAGTGCGTCGGCAACAGGACCGAACAGCGGATCGGCAGCCTTGACGGCTGATGCTGCTATGGTCATCAGCCCACCGTCCCAGCTGAGCCCGAGGCCGAAGCGGATCGCGTCGTACTGCCGCAGCGCGGCCAGGTACATCGGCTCGTGGAGTGGCCAGATCTGACAGCGCGTCCCTGTGTAGCCGTCCCTGTCGAGGATCCCGTTGACCGCG
>JACDGR010000499.1:0-559 GCA_013821525.1 Actinomycetota bacterium | reverse complement strand
CCGCCTCGTTGGCACCTTCCATCGTCGCCAGGTCCGTGTTCGTCCGGACGTAGTCTGATGCGAGAAAAAGGTTCGGGATCGCGGTGATTGCTTCCGGACGGAGGCGCCAGCTGTCGACCAGGTTGACCAACAAAGGTTCGGCGTTCAGCAACATGCCGCTATTGGCAGGATCACGGTCGATAGACGAGTCGATAAACCAGCCGATGAGGTCTTCATCACGCAAGATCTCCTCGTCCCCTGAGACGTTCAGCGACCGTTTCAGCTGGCGCCACACCTCGCGGCCAACCTCGGCGCGGCTGTGTTGGGAGGCCGAGCGACCGTCTGGCCCGGGCGCTTCCCAGTCGGAGACATCTACGGAGATGATCCCGCGAATCATCTCCGGACCGTAGCGGTCCATCGTGCCGGGCCGCCACACGTCGATCTGGGAGATGCTGGTCAACGCCCACTCACTGTCGATGTGGTTCATGTGTCCGCGCACCAAACGGACTGGGCGACGGAGATAGAACTGCACGCCGTTCATCCATTCCAGACAGCGTTCCGCGAGTTGTTGCAAGCTCGC
>JACDGR010000498.1 GCA_013821525.1 Actinomycetota bacterium | reverse complement strand
GCTCTACCGCGTGCGCATCGAGATCGACCGCGCAGACGATCGAGAGCTTGCCTTCCGCGTGGTGCGCAACCTGCTCGACGAGGCAGGTGACTCGCCCGAGCGCCAGGACGCGTGGCGGTACGCGAACGACAAGCTCGGCATGACCGTGCAATTGCGCGCGGGCCGTGCATCGGCGCGCTCGGCTGCCGCGCCATCGCAGCGCGTGCTCGACGCGAGCGCCAGGCTCGAGCGGAACGCGCTTGCCGGCGCCCTCGCGCACGCCCAGCTTCGCGACGTGCTCGCCGAGCTGACCCCTGAACATTTCTACGATCCGGCTCACCGTCGCCTGCGCGCCCACATCGTCGACGGCACGGAGCTCGACGACGAAGGTCGCGGCCTCCTCGCGGAGCTCGATGCCCGCGCGGAGTCAGAGGGGATCGACGCAAACACGGGAACCGAGCTGCTGCTGCGCCTGCGTGAGCGTGAGCTGCGCAAGCAGTTGCAGCACAGCGAGCCCGGGCGAACACGTGAACTGCAGGAAGCTCTCGGGCGGCTACTCGAAAAGGTTGCAGCGCTGTCGAGCGCCTGAGCCTGCCGCGCTCGCTACTCGACGATCAGCTCCCCGGGTTGGACTCGAACCAACAACATTTCGGTTAACAGCCGAACGCTCTGCCAATTGAGCTACCGGGGATCGATTGGCGGGCTGATTGTAGCTACCGTTTCTCGAGTTGCTGACTCTGCTGGCCCACGCAGCGCCAATCTCGTACAAGTTCCCGCTGCCGATCTGGCTCTACGTGCTCGCGGGTGGTGGAGCTGTTCTGCTCTCGGCTCCGGCGGCCGCGCTCGCGGTCTCTGACGCGCCGATGGAGGAGCGAGCGGGGCGCGATCTCTACGGCGCGGCGCGTGGGCTTCGGCTCGGCCCGATCCTCGTTGCGATCGGAACGATCCTGATCGCGTTCGGGCTCGTCGGCGGCCTGTTCAGCACGACGGAGCAGTCGACCGAGTTCTTCGAGAACCCGATGACGCTCCTCACCTGGGTCGACTTCTGGGTCGGCCTCGGCATCGTCTCGTGGCTCGTCGGCAATGTCTGGGAGCGTGTCTCGCCGCTGAACGTCGCGGCCCGTGCGCTCGACCGGCTGCTGGCGCGAAACGGGGTGGAACCGCTCGCCTACCCCGCCGGGCTCGGCCAGTGGCCCGCCGTGACGCTGCTGCTCATCTGGTCGTGGATGGAGCTGATCTGGGGGCCGGCTAAGGAGCCCCGCACGCTCGCATTGCTGATGCTCGGATACGCGCTCGCGACCCTCGCCGGCAGCGCCGTCTTCGGTGCCGAGGCGTGGCTCGGGAACGTCGAGCTCTTCTCGGTCTTTGCCCGCACGCTCTCTCGCTTCTCGCCGCTCGAGCTGCGGCCGTTCGTGCCCGAGGTGTGGGCGTCGACCGCTCCCGAGGAACGTTCGGCGCGGCTGCGTGGCTACGGAGCGGGACTCCGAACCGATCCTCCGCTCGCCGCGGGCGGCGGTGCGTTCGTGCTCGCAGCGCTTGCGACGGTCGTCTTCGACGGCTGGTCGCAGACCGACCGCTTCGGTTCCTTCCAGCAGTGGTTCTACGATCGCTGGTCGTTTCTCTCGGCGCACACAGACGTGTTGCAGACCCTGTCGATGGTGGCGGTGGTTGCCGTGTTCGTCGCCGCGTATCTGGCGATCACGCGCCGCAACGCACGTGTGCTTGCCCCGACGCTGATCCCGATTGCCGCGGTCTACTTCACCGCGCACTACTTCGCGTACCTGCTGATCGCGGGCGAGGACACGCCCGCCGTGCTCGTCGATCCGTTCGGCCACAGCTGGAACCCGCTCGGCTGGGGTGAGTACGGCTTGTGGAAAGGCATCGCGCCGGCTGCCGTCGTGTGGTTGCTGCAGGTGCTGCTGATCGTCTGGGGCCATGTCGCGGCCGTCTTCGCAGCGCATCGGCTCGCGCTGCGCGGGCACACGCGGGCACGCGCGATGCTCGCGCAGGCACCGCTCGTCGCGCTGATGGTCGCCTACACGGTCGCTGGGCTCTGGGTGCTCGCCCAGCAGCTGAAGGCGTGACAGTTGCTCAGTCGACGCTGACCGGCAGGTCCTGCTCGTGCTGCGGCGTGCCGTCAGCGGCGGAGGAAGCGTAGGCGGCGACGACGTAGTCCCCCACGCCGGGAGCGGTGAGCTGCACCGCGAACGTGCCACGGCCGGGAGCGCCCTCGCTCGCGGTCGCGACCTGCTTCTGGATCACGCGTCCGGCCTGGCGGAGCTCGACGACGAGCGTCGCTTCGAACACACTCGCCGATCCGGCGACCCGGAACGTCG